>JANOTE010000562.1:0-9765 GCA_031416195.1 Rhodoferax sp. | reverse complement strand
CCTGTAGGGCCTTCAAGGCGAAAAATCTTCGCTGCATCGTCCATGTGCAGCATTGCCAGGCCCGAGTCGTATTCATAGTGACCCGAGTCAAACAGGCCCACGATGGTCATCTGCTTGAGGCGCGGCACGACGCCTGCTGGCGATACTTGCCCGCTGGGCGCAATCAGCGTGACCGGATCGCCCACGCGCAGGCCCATGCTGCGCGCCAGCTCCGCGCCGAGCACGATGCCGAATTCGCCAGGAACGAGCTTGGCCAGCGTGTGGTCTTTAAGCGCGGCAGCAAGGTCGGTCACCTCGCCCTCGCGCGCGGGGTCGATGCCGCGAATGATGGTGCCTTTGATGTCTTCGCCGCGCCCCAACAGGCCTTGCGCGCCAATAAAGGGTGCAGCTCCCACGACCTGCGGATTGGCTTTCACCTCGGCCAGCGTGCGCGCCAAATCAGGCAGGGCCGCGCCGTCCGGCGCAAAAATCTCGATGTGCGAGATCACGCTGAGCATGCGTGCGGTCACCTCTTTTTGAAACCCGTTCATCACACTCAACACAATGATCAGTGCCGCCACGCCAAGCGCAATGCCCAGCATCGATACGCCCGAGATGAATGAAATAAAGCCGTTGCGCCGCGTGCCCCGGCTGGCGCGGGTGTAGCGCCAGCCGAGTTTGAGTTCGTAGGGGAGTTGCATGGGGCAGATTGTGGCATCTGCGTTGGTGTCGGCAGGCATCACAGTATTTCCCTATCATCTGATCAACCACCCGAAATCACTGCGAAAGTAGTTTCATGCTTCTGACCGACTACCGAACGCTAGGCCGCTCCGGCCTGGCCATCAGCCCGCTCGCGCTGGGCACGATGACTTTTGGCACCTCCCGCTGGGGTTCGGGCGAAGATGGCTCGCGCGCTGTTTTCAACGCCTATGCTGACGCGGGCGGCAATTTTGTCGATACGGCGGACGCGTACTCAGGCGGCCGCAGCGAGGAGATGCTGGGCAGCTTCGTCGCCGAGCGGGCATTGCGTGACAGCATCGTGGTCGCAACCAAGTCCGGCTTTGGCGCTGGCAAAGGCCCCCACGCCGGGGGCAACGGCGCCAAACACGTTCACTCCGCGCTCCACACATCTCTCAAGCGGCTGCAAACCGACTACATCGACCTGTACTGGGTGCATGTTTGGGACTCAGTGACCCCCGCCGAGGAACTGCTGGAAACCATGGCGGCTCTGGTGCGCTCGGGCAAAATTCGCTACTGGGGCATGTCGAATTCCCCGGCTTGGTACGTCGCCAAAGTCGCTACTCTGGCGGCCACGCGCGGCATGCCAGGGCCGATTGCGATGCAGTATTTTTACTCGCTGGCAAACCGCGATATCGAAGACGAGCACGTGCCGCTGGCCGCCGAATTTGGCATGGGCATCCTGCCCTGGAGCCCGCTGGCTTACGGGTTATTGACTGGCAAATATGACCGAACCCAGGTCGAAAAAGGTGAGTCGCAGCCCGCAGACGACAAGCGGCTGGCCGGCGCGAACCCGTTTGGCAACTCGCTCTTTACCGAACGCAACTGGAAGATTGTGGATGCCGTCAATCAGGTCGCCAAAGAGTCAGGCGAAACCCCTGCGCGCATCGCATTGGCCTGGGTCATGGGCCGGCCCGGTGTTGCATCGACCTTGATGGGCGTGAGCCGCGCGGAGCAGGTGGTGGACAACATCGCCGCGCTTGGCGTGGTGCTGTCAGCCGAGCACCGCGCCGCCCTGGATGCCGTGAGCGCGCCGCCTCAAAAGATGCTCTACAGCCTGTTCACGCCCACAATGCGCCAGCATGCGGTTTTTGGTGGGGATGTGGTGATGCCATGGCGGCCCTGAGGAGTTGGCGGACTTGACGGACTTGGCGCATAATGCGTCATATGTCGCAAATTTTAACGACACTTGTCAGAACAGGAATTCCTCATGCAATCAGCAACGCAAAGCCCACAGACACCACGCAGCTCGGTCTTGGCGTTCACCGGCGCAGCCAAGCCGGTAGTGCGTAGGGTAACGACACGGCATCAGCGCGTGCAAGTCAACCCCACTGGCCTCACAGGCCTGGGCGCTCACGACCTGGTCGCCAAAGGCATTGGCGTGGCGGACGCAAAACAGGTGTTGGCGGGCTTTACCATCATCAACGAAAAACAGTTTTACAGCGTCTTGGGAATTACCGAGCGCACCATGCAGCGCCGCGCCGCCAGTGCCACCAAAACACTGGATGCCAACGCCAGCGACCGGGCACTGCGGCTGGTGACGGTAATGCATCAGGCAACCGAAGTGCTCGGCTCGCAAGAAGCGGCAGAGCGCTGGCTCAGCAGCCCGGCTATGGGGCTCGACCAGCGCGTGCCGATTGACCTGCTGCAAAGCTCAGAAGGTACGGCGATGGTCAAAACACTGCTGTCTCGCATGGAGTACGGGGTCTACGCCTGATGGCGTTGCCAGTGGCGCTTGCCACTTGGAGACTGGAGACCACCAAGCACTTTGCAACCTGGCAGACGGCTGAAGGCGCCTTCCTCTTTGGCGGGCGCTGGAGCACACCCAACAAGCGCGTGCTGTACACCTCGCTAGACCCATCCACCGCGATTCTCGAAGTCGCTGTACACAAGGGCCTGCGCACGCTGGACGCAGTGGCGCACACATTGATTCAAGTCGAAGTCGTGCGGCCCAAACGCGTTTTCAAAGTTGACCCAGCCAGCGTACCCAACCCCAACTGGCTGCGCCCCGGCACAGTCAGCAAGGATCAGCAGCTCTTTGGCGATGCGCTGCTGAAGGCCCACGCAATGGTGCTGATCCCCAGCGTGGTCAGCACCCATTCATGGAACTTATTGATTGATGTCGATGCCGCAAAGGGCCAATTCAAGCTCAAGAGCAGTGAAGCTTTTGCGCTGGATACGCGGTTGAATGCGGCTTGATGGATGATGCGCCGTCAAACCTCATACCCCACCTCCTTCTGGTGCCGCACCGCCAGCACCACAGCCGTGTCACCCTCCAGACGGTACTTCGCGACATAGCCACTGGCACCAAACTCAATCAGCCACTCGCGGTACTCGGGCTCCATGTCGGCGATGGGCCGACCGATGCCGGGTTGCAATTCAATCACCTTGACATTCATGCGAATCACGCCCGCCGCGCGCTTGGCAGCGTCGATATTTTTAGCAGCCAAAAAACGGTAAAGCCGTTGCACATCCCGCAGCGCCTGCGGCGACCAGACCAAGCGCGCCATCAGGCGTGACCTGATTCAAACATGACTTGCGGGTGGCTCAACATCCTGCCCCTCTTCCAGCTTGGCCAGCCAGGTGTCGCCTTCAGCCATCGTCACATGCAGCCCGGTCACCTGGTACTCGTCCCACGCAGCCATGGCATCCTGCCGAACGCCTTCGCGCTTCTCTTCGCGCTCCACAAATTGAACAATCGCCTCGTGCATCACCCAATGCGCCGTGCGATTGCGCGCCTCAGCCAAGCGCTGCACCCGCAGTTTGATGGCAGGCTCAATCTTGACGGTGACTGGGTTGAGGGTTGAGGTGTTCATAGGTATTACTTTATCAGATTGAAGTCGTTTCCGTTTCCACATCCGGCCTCCCCCACAATCCCCCCATGCACCTGCTGATCCCCTTCGCGAACAGCCAATCCACCGATTGCCAAGCCGCGCTCAAAACTCTCAAACTGCCCAACCTGGGCAAGCTCCTGCGCAAACTGCCGCTGGTACACACAGATGCGGCGGACGAATCCACACTCTCGCCTCCGCACGAGCGGGCGCTGGCTGGGCTGCATGGAATTAGCGCGGCGGATGGACAGATTCCGTTTGGCGCATGGCATGCGTTGCAGGCGGGGCACGCGGTGAAGGCAGGCCAGGCCTGGGCCGTCATCACGCCGTGCCACTGGGCAGTGCAAAGCCAGCACATCACGATGTTGAACCCGCAAGCGCTGAATTTGCAGGAAGGTGAATCCCGCGCGCTTCTGGCCGCCATGCAGCCGTTTTTTGCGGAGGACGGCATTGGTCTGGTTTACGACAGGCCCACTCGCTGGCTGGCGCGCGGCGAGGTGTTTGCAGGGCTGTCTACGGCCTCGACGTATCGAGTGATCGGTGGCGGTGAAGGCAAGTCTGTGGACGACTGGCTGCCCAGAGCCGAGGCTGCAAAGACCTTGCGCCGCTTGCAGCAGGAGATGCAGATGCTGCTCTACACCCATGCGCTGACGGATGCACGAAATGAGCGTGGCGAGCTGGCGGTGAACTCGTTCTGGGTCAGCGGCACGGGCGCGATGACGCCGGCCATGCTGGCTCGGCCTGCATCCAAAGAGATCACGCAGATCAATACCTTACGCGATGCTGTGATGAGTGGCGACTGGACTGCCTGGCGTGAGGCGTGGAGAAAGCTTGATGCAAATGAATTTGTTGCAATGCTCGAAAACTTGAGTCGCAAAAAAAGCGTCACGTTGACACTGTGCGGTGAGCGCGCGGTGCAAGTTTATGGTGATTTGAGTGATTTTGACAAAAATTACTACAAAAGTAGTAATAATCACCGAAAAACAGCTAAAAACGGCGTTTTTGCTCGTTTTAAAAACTTTTGGAGCCCTCAGCTCCCGAATAACATGCTTTATAAGCTATGAATATAGTAGTACGCGACGTGCCACCGCGCGCCGTATGGGCGCTGGAGCAGGCCGGTGTACACCCTCTGCTGGCGCGCCTGTACGCGTCGCGCGGCGTGAGTACCAAGGCGGAATTGGAAGACGGCTTGGCGCTCTTGTTGCCGCCCTCCTCCATGAAGGGCTTGGACGCTGCTGCGGCGCTTTTGGCCGACGCGATTGCTGCTGACAAACGCCTGTGCATCGTGGCTGATTACGACTGCGACGGGGCCACCGCCTGTGCCGTGGCTGTTCGCGGGCTGCGGCTGCTCGGCGCGAAACACGTCAGCTACATCGTGCCAGACCGTGTAGTCGATGGCTACGGCCTCACCGCGCCAATCTCGCAGCGGGTGAAAGACAGCGGTGCGGATGTGCTGATCACCGTGGACAACGGCATCGCCAGCCTTGATGGAGTCGCCACCGCCCGCGCGTTAGGCCTGCAGGTGCTGGTGACGGATCATCATTTGCCCGCCATCGTCAACGGTGAAGTTGTGCTGCCGCTAGCCGAGGCCATCGTCAACCCGAACCAGCCAGGCTGCACGTTTGAGAGCAAGTCCATCGCTGGTGTAGGCGTAGTGTTTTACGTATTGCTGGCGCTGCGGGCGTTGTTGCGCAATCGTGGTATTTTCAATGCAGACAGTCAGCCAAAACTGGACGCGCTGTTACCACTGATCGCGCTGGGCACCGTGGCCGATGTCGTCAAGCTCGACGCGAACAACCGCCGCCTGGTCGCGCAGGGCCTCAAGCGCGTACGCGCAGGCGCGATGCCGGTGGGGATGGTCAGCCTGTTCGAGGCTTCAGGCCGCGTCGCCAAAGTCGCCACCACCTTTGATTTTGGCTTCGCCCTGGGGCCACGCATCAACGCCGCAGGCCGTCTGGCCGATATGACGTTGGGCATTGAATGCCTGCTGACCGATGACGCAGGCCGCGCCGCCGAGCTGGCCAAAACGCTCGACGCCATCAACCGCCAGCGCCGCGAGATCGAGGGCGACATGCGCGAGCAAGCCATGAACATTGCCGAAGGTCTGTTTGACGATGGCTCCGAGCCACCGCCCGCCATTTGCGTGTTTGATGCTGATTTTCACGAAGGCGTGGTGGGCATCGTCGCCTCGCGCATCAAAGACAAACTGCATCGCCCAACGTTCGTTTTTGCGCAAAGCAAAGCCCCAGGCAAAGAGCACGAGATCAAAGGATCAGGCCGCTCCATCGCCGGGTTCCATTTGCGCGATGCGCTGGATTTGGTCGCCAAACGCCACCCCGGCGTGCTGCTGCGCTTTGGCGGCCACGCCATGGCGGCGGGCTGCACGGTGGCGTTGTCGCAATTTGAAGCCTTCGAGCGCGCCTTCACCCAGGTCGCCCGCGAGGGGCTGGATGCCGCCACGCTCACCCGTCGGCTCGACACCGATGGCCCACTGAAACCCGAGTACCGCCGAGTTGACCTGGTGGACACGTTGCACACGCAAGTCTGGGGCCAGGGCTTTGCCGCACCCACCTTCAGCGAAGAAGTGGAGGTGGTGTCGCAACGCCTGGTGGGTGAAAAGCACCTGGCCGTCAAACTCAAGCACCAAGGCAGCCCCGTAGATGGCATCTGGTTTGGCCACACCGAGCCCCTGCCCGCGCGGGTACACCTGGCGTTTAGGCTCGATGCGGACGAGTGGAATGGCGCACGAAGGGTGCGGTTTTTGATTGAGGGGGCGCAAGGTTTACATTGAGTTCCGATTCATCATCACTATTGATGATGCGCAAAAATGCAACAAATGTCACCATTGCGTCATAGTTTGTTTGCACGGGCTTGCTACAACGTCAAACACTGCATTCCCATTACAAAGGAGAACCTATGAATGCCCGCCTTCTGTTCACCCTCAACGCGGTCTTGGCCCTCGGCCATGGCCTTGGTTTCATCTTGCTTCCTGCTCAGCTACTTGCGCTCTACCAGATCGGTGGCAGCCCTGGCGCAGAGTTGATGGGCCAGTTGTTTGGCGCGCAACTCATCGCCACCGCCATCATTGTCTGGAAAGCCCGCGACTTTCAGAGCTTGAAGGCACTGTCTGCGGTTGTCCTGGCGAACTTGGTGGCCTACGCCCTTGGGGCAGCATTGAGCCTTCGTGCTGTCATGACCCAAGTCAGTGGGCCGATGGGTTGGCTAGCCGTCGCCATTTATGGGGCGTTGGCGATCGGATATTTGCTGGTTTACCTCAAGAAGGATTACGCGGCTAGTGCAGCCTGATAGTGCAACGAGCAATGAACAGTTGCGCGTCGTCGCCTTGGCGCGGGCATAGGGGCTAACACTGGCGCAGGTGGCCGAGCAAATCGGCCCAGTCTCAAGTCGTGCAGGTGGAATCCGGCAAAGGAAAGCATTCACCATCACTTGCAACCTTTACAAAATACGCGGACGCACTGGTCTGTCGTCTTGAGGTTCGCCTGGTTCGCAAGTCTCGATCTGTGCGAAGCTTGACGGGCCGGTTCAAGGGATCAGTTGCGGCATCGAATGGGCCGTGATCACGTACAGGCATACTGAACGTTTGACAGTGCCTGTGAAGACTCCATCCACCCTCCCACTCACCGCCGCCCTGATCTTCGCCACCGCCATCGCCGTAGTCAACGGCTTTGGCCGCTTTGCCTACGCGCTCTTGCTGCCGGTGATGCGCGACGATTTGGCGTGGGATTACGCGCTGTCTGGCTGGCTCAACACTGCCAACTCGCTGGGCTACGGTGTGGGTGCGCTGGCGGGGTTGTTTTTGCTGTCGCGCTTTCGGCCTGCAAGCTTGTTTGTGGCGGGGCTGGCGATCACCGTCATCACACTGCTGCTGTGCGGTGTCACGCGCGATCTGTCACTCATGATGTTTTGGCGCTTTGCCTGCGGTGTCGGCTCCGCCTGGGTGTTTGCCTGCGGCGGCGCGCTGGTGGCGGCGCACTATGGCAAAGACCCGGCGCAGTCTGCCGCAGCGATTGCGATTTACTACGCCGGCGGCGGGCTGGGGATTGCGCTTAGCGGCGTGCTGCTGTACCCGGTGCTGGGGACAGTGGGCGGGCAGCATTGGTCGTGGCCAGCGGGCTGGGTGGTGCTGGGTGTGGCTGCGCTGGTGCTGTCCATCGCGCCCTCGCGGCTCGCCCTGCGCATTGGCGGGCAAACCAGCACCGTGTCGGCTGACCGCTTGCGCTGGCGCGACTACTTGCCCACCATGGTTGCGTACTTTCTGTTTGGCGTGGGCTACATCGTCTACATCACGTTTGTGATCGCCTGGTTGCGCGACATGCGGCTCGGGTTTAACGTGTCGGTGGGGGTCTGGCTGGTGTTGGGCTTTGCGGCGATGGCCTCGGGCTACGTGTGGCGCAAGGCGATGTCGCGCTGGTGGTCAATGCACACCTTCGCGGCTGCGACGCTGTGTACCGGAATCGGCACGGCGTTACCTTTGTTGAGCAACCATCTGGGCGTACTGCTGCTATCCGCCGTGTTGGTGGGCGGCTCGTTTTTCATGGCACCCGGCGCGTTGATGGCGCTGGCGCGCAGCACCTTGCCGCCGCATTTGTGGGCCAAGGCGATGAGCCTGTTCACCTTCGTGCTCGCCATCGGGCAGGCCGTGGGGCCGGTGGCTGCGGGGTGGATTGCCGACCATCACGGGCTGAACTGGGCGATGGCTGCGGGTGCGATCACCTTGCTGCTGGGCTCGGCGGTTGCGCTGCTGCAGCCACGGCATCACGCACGATCTTGATACTATTAAATTAGTAGCTTACCGTGCAATATACACGAGAGCCAGAGCACTATTTTATTCTTCATTTCGGCTTCAGCGTCTATTTTGAGTTAAAAATTAACTCTCAGGTTAATTTTTAACGCTACCTGCTGGAAAACCCGAAGCGCCTAAAATCAGGGGGTGACTTCAACTATTTCCTCCATCATCAATGCTGATTTGCATTGCCACTCCGTTGTCTCAGACGGCACTTTGACCCCCGAAGCCCTGGCTGAGCGCGCTGCTAAAAATGGCGTTGAGCTGTGGGCGTTGACCGACCACGACGAGATCGGCGGGCAGCACCGCGCAGCCGCAGCAGCCAAAGCCTGCGGTATGCGCTACGTGACGGGCACCGAGATCTCCGTGAGCTTCATCGGCGCAACGATTCACGTCGTGGGCCTGGGCTTTGACCCGGACAACGCCAACATGCTGGCCGGCTTGGTCAAAACCCGGGGCGGGCGGCGCGAGCGGGCGATGGAGATGTCTGACGGCTTGGAAAAAGTCGGCATCAAAGGCGCATTTGAGGGTGCCCTGAAATACGTGGGCAACCCGGAGTTGATCTCGCGCACGCACTTTGGCCGCTATCTGGTGGAGACGGGTGTGTGCAAAGACACCAATGAAGTCTTTCGCAAATACCTTACCGAAGGCAAGCCCGGCTACGTGGAGCACAAATGGGCCAGCCTGCGCGAGGCGGTGATGTGGATTAAAGAGGGCGGCGGCATTGCCGTCATCGCGCACCCCGCGCGCTATAAATTTTCAACCAATCAGGAATTCGCACTGTTCACCGAGTTCAAGGCGCTGGGGGGTGAGGCGATTGAAGTGGTAACTGGCAGCCACTCGGCGGCCGAGTATGTGACCTATGCCGAGGCGGCCCTGGAATACGGCTTTGCCGCATCGCGCGGCAGTGATTTTCACAGCCCGGATGAGTCGCACACTGACTTGGGCACCCTGCCCTATCTGCCCGGCAACCTAACGCCCGTGTGGGAACTGCTGGCGGATCGCATTCAGTGAGTGCTTTGGCCAACGGGCCAGCCCTGGCCAAGCCCCACAGCGCGCTGGCGGGCATCGCGCTGGTGCTGGCCGCAGTGATCTGCTTTGGCTCGTTGGATACCACCGTCAAATTCATCAGCAGCGGCGTGCCCATCCTGATGGCGATGTGGTTTCGCTTTGGCTTTCAAATGCTGGCAACTGCCGCCGTCTTTGCGCCGACACGCGGGCTCACGCTGCTGCACACGGCGCATCCGCGCTTTCAATTGCTTCGCGGCTTGTTGCTGGTGGGCTCCAGCTCACTGGCGTATTTCAGCCTGCGCTACATGCCGGTGGCCGAGTTCACCGCCATCATTTCCATCACGCCACTGGTCATCACGCTGATTGCAGCCTACCGGCTGAAAGAACGCGTGTCAGCGCTGC
>JANOTE010000561.1:0-6136 GCA_031416195.1 Rhodoferax sp. | reverse complement strand
ATTGGCGCGCAGATTTTGCGTGAATGTGGCGTACATCGAATGAACCTGATGGGCAGCCCAAGGCGCAACCCCGGTATGACCGGTTATGGCTTGGAAATTGTGGGCTACGTGACTCAATGATGGACTGGTAAAGGAACAAACAATGTTTGGCGCAGACAAAGGAAGCTTGAGTGAGGCTGACGAACGCATGAACGGCAAAAAGCTGGTCATCGGCATCGTGCAGGCGCGCTTCAATGAAAAGATCACCAACGCCCTAGCCAGCGCTTGCCTGGCGGAGCTTGCCAATTTAGGCGTGCAACTGAAACACATTGATCACGTGAAAGTTCCCGGTGCGCTGGAAGTGCCTGTGGCCTTGCTGGCCATGGCTGAAAAAGGCAAGTACGACGCGCTGATTGCATTGGGCTGCATCGTTCGCGGTGAGACTTATCACTTTGAGCTGGTGGCCAACGAAGCGGGCGCGGGCGTAAGCCGGGTGGCGCTGGACTACCAATTGCCCATCGCCAACGCCATCTTGACGACCGAAAACATGCAGCAAGCCCTGGCCCGGCAGACCGACAAGGGCCGCGATGCGGCGCGCGTTGCGGTTGAGATGGCAAACCTATTGGAAGATATTTAATGAGTGACTTGAAGCCATCACAGACCAGCAGCCGCCCTCCCCGGCAGTCTCGCAAAGGTCTTACCAGCACCGGCGCGCGCAAGGCGGGCAGTAAGTCTGATCGCTCGCGCTCGCGTGAATTTGCGTTGCAGGGCCTGTACCAGCACCTGATTGGCAAAAACGCGGTCGAGGATATCGATGCCTTCACGCGCGATTTGGCGGGCTTCAGCAAAGCTGATGTTGCGCACTTTGAGGCCTTGCTGCACGGCTGTATTGAGCAGGCCGATGCGCTGGATGCGTTGATCGTGCCCTTGCTGGATCGCAAGCTGGCCGAGATTTCGCCGATTGAGCGCGCCGTGATGTGGATGGGTGCCTACGAGTTCAAACACTGCCCCGAGGTGCCGTGGCGCGTGGTGTTGAACGAGTACATCGAATTGGCCAAAGAGTTTGGTGGCACTGATGGGCACAAGTATGTCAACGCCATGCTCAACGGCATTGCGCCGCAGCTGCGCGCGCCTGAAATTGCGAATGACCGCACACCCAGTCGCACACCCAGTCGCTTACCCAGTGGATCAAAGGGAAAAGCTGTTTCATGAAGGTATCCAGCCTGGCGCAGCGTATTGAGCCGTTCTATGTAATGGAGGTGGCGAAAGCTGCAGCGCAATTGGGCCGCGACGTTGAGCACACGGATCGCCCCATGGTCTACCTCAACATTGGCGAGCCTGATTTCACCGCAGCGCCGTTTGTGTTTGATGCCGCCCAGCGCGCCATTCGCGACGGCAACAGTCTATACACTCAAGCGACCGGCCTGCCCGAGTTGCGCGAGCGCATCAGCGACTGGTACACCCGCCGCTTTGGCGTGGCGGTGCCAGCCAGCCGCATCATCGTGACGGCCGGTGCATCCGCCGCCTTGCACCTGGCCTGCCTGGCCACGATTGACGTGGGTGATGAGATTTTGATGCCCGATCCCAGCTACCCGTGCAACCGCCATTTTGTGAGCGCCGCCCAAGGCACGGCAGTGCTGCTGCCCACCACGGCAGCCGAGCGCTTTCAATTGAGTAGCGATGCGGTGCGCGCGGCTTGGACACCGAAAACAACCGGCGTGCTACTGGCCTCGCCCTCCAACCCCACCGGCACTTCCATCCACCCGGCGCAATTACGCGCCATTCATGAAACGGTGAGCCAGCACGGCGGCGTGACTCTGATTGATGAGATCTACCTCGGCTTGAGCTACGACGCAGCCTATGGCCAAACCGCTTTGGCGATGGACGACGACATCATCAGTATCAACAGTTTCAGCAAATACTTCAACATGACGGGCTGGCGCCTGGGTTGGTTGGTGGTGCCCGAGCGCATGGTGAGCGTGGTTGAACGGCTCGCGCAAAACCTCTTTATCTGCCCCAGCACCGTGGGCCAGTACGCTGCGCTGGCGTGTTTTGAGGCCCAGAGTCTGGCTGAGTACGAGCGCAGGCGGGCCGAGTTCAAGGCGCGGCGCGATTACTTCATCCCCGCGCTGAATGCGCTGGGTTTGACGGTGCCAGTGATGCCTGATGGTGCCTTCTACGCCTGGGCAGACTGTTCCGCCGCGTGCGCCAAACTCGGCGTGGCAGACAGTTGGGATTTTGCCTTCGAGCTGATGCGCCGCGCGCACGTGGCCGTGACCCCTGGGCGGGATTTTGGCAACTTTGAGACACGTAACTTTGTGCGTTTTTCAACTGCCAGCTCCATGGTGCAGTTAAAAATAGCGGTTGAGCGGCTCAAAGACCTGTTGGCCTGAACGAAACCTTTGTGAAACCTTTTGCCGTTGCTTGTATCGAAACTTTTTACCGATGAATCAAGACCTTTCAATCCTCCATCTCATCCTCAACGCAAGTGTGGTCGTGCAGTTGGTGATGCTGCTGCTGGTGGTGGTGTCGGTGTCCAGCTGGGCCGCCATCTTCAAAAAGCTGTTTGCGCTGAATCGCGTGAAAACCCTCAACGAAGCCTTTGAGCGCGGCTTCTGGTCGGGCACCAGCATCAACGACCTGTTTTCTGCCGCCACCAAAAACGCCAAAAGCGCGGGGCCGATGGAGCGTATTTTTGCCAGCGGCATGCGTGAATTTCAAAAGCTGCGGGAGCGCCGCATTTCAGACACCGCTACCTTGATGGACGGCGCACGTCGCGCCATGCGGGCCAGCTTTCAGCGCGAGATGGACGTGGTGGAGACCAACCTCTCCTTTCTGGCCTCGGTCGGCTCCGTGTCGCCCTACGTTGGCCTGTTTGGCACGGTATGGGGCATCATGCATGCCTTCACGGGCCTGGCCTCGTTGCAGCAAGTCACACTGGCCACTGTGGCGCCCGGCATTGCAGAAGCGCTGGTTGCCACCGCCATCGGTCTGTTTGCCGCCATCCCCGCCGTGGTGGCCTACAACCGCTTTGCGCGTGACATTGACCGCGTCGCGATCCGGCTGGAGACCTTCATCGAAGAGTTCACCAACATCCTGCAACGCAATCTCGGTGCGCAATCTGCCCCAGGAATGAATTCAGCTTCGGCCACGGCCAGCGGCCACTGAAGAAACGCAAGAGAAGGCCATGCCATCACTCGTCAACCGGGGCCGCGGGCGGCGCACCATCAACGAGATCAACATGGTGCCCTTCATCGATGTGATGCTGGTGCTGTTGATCATCTTCATGGTGACCGCCCCGCTGATCTCGCCCAGCATGATCGATCTGCCCAGTGTGGGCAAGGCGGCCAAAGCGCCTGATTTGGTGATCCAGATCATCATTGGCAAAGACGGGGCGCTGACGCTGAAGGTGCAGGATCAATCGACACCCGTCACTATGAAAGACCTGGTGCGCTCGGTCACTACAGCGCAAGCGAAAGCCGCACAGGCTACGCCGCCCAAATCAACCAAGCCGGGTGCAACGGCTACAGGCCCCACGAGTACAGCCGTCATCATCAGCGCCGACAAAAACGTCAAATATGAAACGGTGGTGAAGGTGATGGACACGCTGCAACGCGCAGGCGTGCAGCGGGTGGGTTTGTCGGTTCAACTCGCGACTTGACAGCTACCGCATGCCTCTGCGGATGACCACTGCAAAAATACCGCTATGAACCTCGCCCATCATCGCCTCGAATTTGCGCCGCCGCCCACACCGGGGATCGTGCGCGCCATAGGCCTGGCCATCATCGCGCACATGCTGCTGGTGACAGCGTTGACCTGGGGTGTCAATTGGAAGAACGATGCAGTCATTGTCACCGCCGAGGCTGAGCTGTGGTCGGCCGTGCCGCAGCCGGTGGCACCCAAATTAGCCGAGGTGGCCCCCCCACCGCCAGCGCCAGTCATCCAGCCCGTGCCAGCTCCCGTTGTCGCCCCCAAGCTGGTAGATGCCGACATCGCCCTGGAGCGTGACAAGCAACGCCTGGTCAAGCAGAAGCAGGAGGCCCAAGTGAAAGCCGACAAGATCGGACAAGTCAAAGAAATCGAAAAAACCAAAGCAGCGCAGCAGGCCAAAGACGACAAAGCCCTGGAATTGGCGAAACGCGCGCTTGAGGACAAGAAACAGGCCCAAGAGAAGCCCGCGGCAGCCAAACAGGCCGCCGATGCCGATGCAAAAAAATCGGAAATGCAGCGCCAGGAAAATATCAAACGCATGGCAGGCCTCGCTGGAGCGACGGGTGCCGCTACCGCCACAGGCGCAGCACAGCAGTCGTCAGGCCCATCGCCAGGCTACGCCGGGCGCATCCGTGCGCGCATTAAGCCCAACATCGTCTTCACCGCCGACATTGCGGGCAATCCCACAGCCACGGTGGAGGTTCGCGTCAGCCCAGACGGCACCATCATCAGCCGCACACTGTTGAAATCAAGCGGCATTGCGGCTTGGGATGAAGCTGTGCTGAAAGCCGTTGATAAAACCGAAGTGCTGCCACGCGATGTTGACGGCCAGGTGCCATCGTCGATGGAGATCAGTTTTCGACCCAAAGACTGAGCATTCAATTGCTATTATTTATATAGCTGTTTATGCATATAATTCGAGAGCTAGCGACATTTTTTTTCATATTTTTCGGAAATTACCGTTTTCAATGCGCCAACTTACCCATTTTGGGTATATTTGAGTGATTTCAACCCAAATTGCAAAGTGACTCTTGACGACGCTCAAATGGATCAAAAACATCATCACCCCTGCCGTTTCATTGAAGGGATGCAAGCCATGCTGGCCCGCCTGATTCAACACACTCTGGCGCGCACGCTGCATCGCATTGCCACCAGTTTCGCACTTATTTTTGCAGCGGCAAGTGCCCATTCGGCAGGCCCTGCACCCGGCACACCCACATTTGCTTTTTATTATGGGCGGGACATACCGTGGGAAGCGCTCGGTGGGTTTGATGTCGCCGTTGTCGAGCCCGGCCATGTTGGTGCAGCGGGCTGGAGCCATCGGCTCAATCCCAATACGACGGTGGCCGCCTACATCGCTGTGGGCGAGGTACACCCCACGCGGTCGTATTTCAAGCAGATGCGGCCCGAATGGAAGCTCGGCGAGAACAAGGACTGGGGCTCAATCGTGGTGGACCAGGCGGGCGCAGGCTGGTCGGCCTTTTACCTCGCTCGGGTGATCACGCCGCTGTGGCTGCAAGGCTACCGCGCGTTTTTTCTGGACACGCTCGATTCTTTTTACCTCATCGCAAAAACGCCTGAAGCGCAAAAAAAGCAGATTGCCGGCATGGTGAAGCTGGTGCGCGAGATCAAGCGCGCCTATCCCGATGCCAAGCTGATTTTCAACCGCGGTTTCGAGATGCTGCCCGAGGTCAATTCACTGGCTTATGCGGTGGCAGCCGAATCGCTTTACCAAGGCTGGGACGCGGGCCAACAGCAGTACCGAGAGGTGCCTGCCGCTGATCGGGACTGGATTCTGGCGCAGCTTCGAAAATGCCAAACGGACTACAAACTGCACGCCATCGCCATCGATTACGTGCCCCAAACCAACCGCTCACTGGCGCGCGAGACGGCCAATAAGATCAAGGCGTTGGGCATCATTCCCTGGGTCACCAACCCCGCTTTGAACATGATGGGTGTGGGCCATGTCGAGGTGATTCCACGCCAGGTTTTGGCGATTCACGACGAGCCCGGGCATTTGGGACAAGTGGCCCTGCATGCCGTGCAGCGCCTGGGTGCCCTGCCCTTGAATTATTTGGGGCTGGACGTTCGCCATGTCTATTACGGATCGCCCGAGTTGGAGGCGATTGCCAAATTGCCGCTGGCGGGCCGCTATGCGGGTGTGCTTACCTGGCTGGTGCTGGGCACATTTGTGGAAATCGAGCCGCTGATGAAGCTGCTGGGCAGTGCCCGGGCCGAGGGGGTTCCACTGGTCATGGTGGACGCACAGCCTGGAGGCACCACACTCCAAGATCTCGGCATTGAGTCTGGCAACGAAATTCGGCTGCGTTCAAAGCTACGCGCCCAGAAGCTGTCACCGCATGTTGGTTTTGAGATCGAACCGAAAACCGCGCTGGAGGTCTTCACACCATCAAAAATCGCCGCTGGTCAGGGCGATGTTTGGCTT
>JANOTE010000560.1:0-1634 GCA_031416195.1 Rhodoferax sp. | reverse complement strand
AGCCAGGCCACGGCTGATCGCCTGCCCCAGGCCCTTCTTGGTGCGGTAGAAGCCTTCCACAGTGCGCTCGCCAGTCAGGAAAGGCTTGTCGTTGTCGTCGACGTCGCTGGTCACCAGATCGGCGGCCTCGGCATCGGTGCGGGCAATCACCAAAGTGGGCACGCCCATCACGTCGGCGGCCATGCGCGCGGCGATCAGCTTTTGGTTGGCTTCAACCGTAGGCACCAGCACCTTGCCACCCATGTGGCCGCATTTTTTGACAGAAGCCAGCTGGTCTTCAAAGTGCACGCCAGCGGCACCGGCCTTGATCATGGCCTTCATCAGCTCAAAGCCATTGAGCACGCCGCCAAAACCGGCTTCTGCATCGGCCACGATGGGCGCGAAGTTGTCGATGTAACCCTTGTCACCCGCGTCAATGCCCTTGGAGTGCTGGATTTCGTCGGCACGGCGGAAGGTGTTGTTGATGCGTTCCACCACCGTTGGCACCGAATCCACCGGGTACAGCGACTGGTCCGGGTACATGGACGCATACGAGTTGTTGTCAGCTGCGACTTGCCAGCCCGACAGGTAGATGGCTTTCACGCCAGCCTTGACTTGCTGCATGGCCTGGCCGCCCGTCAATGCGCCAAGGCAATTGACGTAGTCTTCGGTGTGCAACAGGTTCCACAGCTTCTCGGCACCACGGCGCGCCAGGGTGTGCTCGATGGGGAAAGAACCGCGCAGGCGCACGATGTCCGCCGCGCTGTAACCGCGCTTGATGCCTTTCCAGCGCGGGTTGCTGGCCCAGTCTTTTTCAAGCGCTTCAATTTGCTGGGCGCGGCTCAGTTGTTCGGTAAGGCTTTGGGGCATGGAAAAACTCCTTGGGTTGATTGAAAAGTTGCTGCACTGTTGCGCGTGCAAATTGGGTGCCAGTGAGGAGATTTTAAGTCTTATATAAGACTCTATTAAGCTCTTATGTCTTATATAAGACATAAGTTTTTATGTTTCAATTCAACGGCTTATGAAATATTTCTCGTATTGCGAAATTTAACTTCTCATATTGAGAAATATTTTTGCAACGCACCATATACTATTTCACGATACGAAACGTGGTCATGCACCATGAAAAGGCACGACGAGGCGGGACTGGGCCGCGGCTGACACAGCCTTGTATCGGGTCAAGCCAAGACCTTAAAAAGCCAATACGCAAGACCAATGCGTCAAACCAATGCGTCTTTTGCCCGCCGCCTTTGCTGGCGCAGTACCACCAGGCTATAGATGACGATGCCCAGAGTCACCGTGGCTATCAGGCAGGTGGCCGCTGCATAAATCGACGGATTCACACCGCGCCGCGCGTAGCTGAAGATCACCTGCGGCAAGGTGGTAACGCCCGGGCCTGAGAGAAATTCGGAGATCACGACATCGTCAAACGACAACGTGAACGTCAGCAACCATGCCGCCACCAGCGACTGCGACATGTTGGGCAGGGTCACCAGAAAAAACACCTGAATCGGGCGGCAACCCAGGTCCATGGCCGCTTGCGCGATGGGCCGGTCCCAAACCGGCCCGCGCCGCTGGATGTACACGGGGGCATAGGGCCAGGCCCCCCCCCGGGGGGCCCCAAACAATGTGGGGCGGCCGCGCGCGGGCCCGCC
>JANOTE010000559.1:0-4920 GCA_031416195.1 Rhodoferax sp. | reverse complement strand
AGCCGATCTCGTTGAGCATCTCCAGATCGTGGCGCGTGCGCTGCTCGATGCGTTGCGCCTCCACCAGCTTGCCTTCGGAGACGAAGAACTTGATGCGCTCTGCCAGCTCGACTTTGATTGTCTCCACCGCCGCCACCACCTGGTCGCGCGGCGTGACGTAATGACTGCCTGGGTAAACGGTGAAGCGGGGAATCTTCTGGCGAATGCGGCCAGTCAGCGGGTCAAACAGTTGCAGCGATTCAATCTCATCGTCAAACAGCTCGATGCGGATCGCCATCTCGCTGTGCTCGGCAGGAAAGATGTCAATCGTGTCGCCCCGCACCCGAAACGCGCCGCGCGAGAAGTCAATGTCGTTGCGCTTGTACTGCATGCGGATGAGTTGGGCAATCACATCGCGCTGGCCGGGTTTGTCGCCCACGCGCAGCGTCATGATCATCTTGTGATAGGCCTCGGGCTGGCCGATGCCGTAAATCGCCGATACCGTCGCGACGATGATCACATCACGCCGCTCCAGAATCGACTTGGTGCAACTCAATCGCATCTGCTCGATGTGCTCGTTGATGGCCGAGTCTTTTTCAATGAACAGATCGCGCTGCGGCACATAGGCCTCGGGCTGGTAGTAATCGTAGTAGCTGACGAAATACTCCACCGCATTGTTCGGGAAAAACTCGCGGAACTCGCTGTAGAGCTGCGCTGCAAGCGTCTTGTTGTGCGCAAACACAATGGCCGGGCGCCCCAGGCGGGCAATGACGTTGGCCATGGTGAAGGTTTTGCCAGAACCAGTGACACCCAGCAAGGTCTGGAACACCTCGCCGTCGATCACACCATCCACCAGCTTGTTGATCGCGTCAGGCTGATCGCCAGCGGGCGGGTACGGCTGATAAAGCTCGAAAGGCGAGTTGGGGAAGCTGACGAATTGGCCCGTCCCGTGAGCATCGGGCGGCACAGCGTTGATAGCGATTGGTTCAGACATAGTGCGTCGGATTGTGACTGGACTTGACTTCACTTGCCTTCGGGCAGCACCCCTTTCCACAGCACGGTTTTAATCGGTACAGCTCAGAGCGCCAAATCAAGCACTTCTACAAACTGCGCGGCCAGCCTGCGCACATGGTCTAGCAAGTCGTTGTCTTGGTACGGCTTCGTCAGGTAGACGTTCACGCCAGCGGCATCGGCCAGACCCCGATGCTTGTCGCTGCTGCGCGAGGTGATCATCACCACCGGCAAGTCAGACCAAGCTGGCACTTCGCGAATGCGCTTTGTCAACTCCAGGCCGTTGAGGTTGGGCATTTCAAGGTCTGTGATCACCAACGCTGGCACACGCAAGCGCAGGCTGTCGAGCGCTTCAAAACCGTCACCCGCAGTGGCCACCTCGTAGCCCGCGTCCTGCAGCAGTTGCTCCATGGATCGGCGCACACTCCAGGCATCGTCAACCACCAACACCAAGGTACGCTTGGCTTCAAGCCGCTTGCGCATGATTTTGGATGAGCTCAGGCGCACGCGTGATCCGGCGGCGCGCTCAAGTTCAGTGATGCCCACCAGAAATAACGGCCTGCCGTCAGGCCGCAACGCACCACCGACAATGCCTGGTACGCGCCGCGTCAAGCGCCCCACGTCTTGCAAGATCAGCTCGCGCGCGCTGTGTACTGAATCGACCAGCAGCGCGATGGTGCCATGTACACCCTTGGCCAGCACCGCAATCCACTTGGATGAGCGCTCAATCACGCCCTCTGGGGTTACAGCATCAAAATCAAGCCAGTTGGCCAGCAGGTAAGCAGGGTAAGCCACGTCGTCGACCCGCATTGAAACATCGTTGCTGCTGGCGCTGCCGGCCATGCTGAATTCACCCAGGTCAGCAGCCACAATGCTGATGATCTGGTCTTGCGCAAGCGCTACCTGCTCGCCCGCGCACTCAACCACCAGCGCCAGGGCAACGCCGCTGGTTACCGGCACGTGCAGGGTAAATTGGCAGCCCTGCCCGTAGTTGCTGGTGATGTCCAGACGGCCTTTAAGACCGGTGATGCGGTCGCTGACGATGTCCATGCCAACGCCACGCCCCGAGGTTTCCGTAACCGCCTCACGCGTGCTGAAACCGGCCTGCAGGATAAGCCGCTGCAGCTCTGATTCGGACAGGTTCGAGTTGGCCTTGATAAGTCCGTATTCGACCGCCTTGGCTTCGATGGCGACGAGGTCAAGGCCGCGCCCGTCGTCGCTGATCGTCAGCACCACGTCGTCTGCGACCCTTTGAAACCCTAGGTTGATCCTGCCCTGTTCGGGCTTGCCGGCGTAAGCACGGTCTTGTGGTGACTCGATGCCGTGGTCAACGGCGTTGCGCAGCAAATGCAGCAAAGGCTCGGTGAGTCGGTTCAGCACATCCGCATCCACTGCGACATCTTCACCGCTGATTTTCAACTCCACTTTGCGTGCGGTGGCCCCGGCGGTTTGGGCCACAATGCGCCGCAGCCGTGGCACGATGGATTTCACCAACACCATGCGCACCGTGAGCAGCTCCCTGTGCTGTTCGACCAACGCATTGGATTCGTCGCGCATGAGGGCGCTGGACTGGCCGGTCAACCCACGGGCCTGTTTCACCAGCTCCGAGCTGTCCCGCGCGGACTCACTGATGAAGCGTGACAGGCCATGCAGCGCGTCATAGCGATCCAGCTCCAGCGGGTCAAAATTGGCTCCCTCCACCTGCGCTTCACGTAACTGGACAACCTGGCTGTTGACCATCAGGTCCAACTCACGCAGGCGGTTGGCCAGCACCTGATTGTTTCGTTCCATCTCGGCCAGCCATCCGTCGGTGTCCAGCAAAATGCGCGACAGACGCTCGGCATGGATGACGGACTGCCCAGCGCGGCGCACCATGCGGCCAAGCTGGGTGGGATTGACGCGCAGTGTGCCGCTATCCCGGGTGCGCGCAGTGCCCGCCTCGCCTGACTCATGCGCGCTGCTCAGGGCAAGCACAGGATCTTCCGCGCTGGCCTGCGGCAAGGGCTCGGACAAAGGCTCGGGGTTGGCCATATTCCCTTCACCGGCGCGCAGCCAGCCGACCCAGTCCAGCAGGCGTTGCAGCACCGCCAGCGAATTGGCAGGTTCAGCTTCTTCGCCTTGCAAAAACCCAACCATCTGATGCAGACAGTACACCGCCTGGGTCACGTCACGCACCAGAGGCAGGTGGGGGCTGTTGCCAGACTGCAGCTCTTCGACCGCGTACTCCAGAATATCCTCCAACCGATGCGCCACCTTGCCGATGCCTGGCAAACCAATGATGTTGCCGCTGCCTTTGAAGGTATGAGCGCTGCGCTGGGCCTCCAACATATCGGCCACGCTGCCAGCGCCTTCGCCCCAGCGGCGAACCGCCCCTTCAAGCACCTGCAACTGTTGCGGTGCATCTGCCAGCAGGGCGTGCAGCAGCTCAGGATCGACGTTTTCCATTACAAGCGCAACGTCGTGCGGTGCCGCTGGCTCCAGCATATCGGCATCCGTATCGGCATCGCTGCTTACATCCCGTTTTTCCAGCAACTGCGCCGCAATTTCGAGCACGACCTCCTGCGCCAGCGGTTGCGGACACAGCGACAGATACACCACCATTTGCTCCACGATCAGGGGATGCGCCGGATTCTCCAGATAGGCGACAACTTCATCGACCCACTGTCCGAGCCAGATAACACCCAACTCGGTCTCCAGCGCGACTTCTTCAGACGGGGCAGTGTCCTCTTGTACCAGGCCTGGAAAGGCCAGGCTTAGGGTGACGTCGCGCACCCGCGCCAAAAAAGCCGACAGTCCTGGCAGCCCAATCGATTCGGCGGCCAGGATGAAGCGCTCCTGCAGCGACAGCATATCCGTGACACCGGGCGGTGGCTCAAGTGGAGATTGTTGCCATTCGATGAGCGTTTGCTCGGTCGTGGGCACGTCTTGCGCAAATTCGCTGCGCAGGACTTCGATCATGTCGTTGATCATGGCGCGCCGGTCGATCAGCTTGCCGAAGGCGCTGGCGCTCCCGCTTGCACCTTGAACTGGGCCACAGCATCGTTGAGGCGCTGGGCAAAGGTCACCAGCGTGTTGGCCGCCGCAGTCTGCTGTGCAATAGCCGAACTAGTTTCGGTCGTGCCGTCGTTCATGCCTTGCACGTTTTTCTGAAGCGTTTGCGACATTTCCTGTTGCTGCACGGAGAACGACGCAATCTGGCGCACCAACGCCACCAGCTCGCCGGTTGCCGTCTGCGTCTGGGTCATCTCCTGGCCGGCACGGCGCGCCAGCTCGGTCTGTGTCACCACGTCGGAGATCAGCCGGTTGATAGTGACCAGGGTTTCGTTGGTTTCCGCCTGAATGTTGCCCACCAGCTTGGCGATCTCGCCCGTCGCCTGGCGCGAGCTGTCCGAGAGGCGCTGCACCTCGGTGGCCACCACCGCAAAGCCGCGACCCGCCTCACCGGCGGTGGCCGCCTGCAACGATGCGTTGAGCGACAGAACGTGCGTGCGCTCGGAAATTGTGTTCACCAGCGCCACCGCAGAAGAAATCTCCTGCGAGCGTTCGCCCAAACGTTTAAAGCGTTTCTCGGTCTCGGAGATCACCTCGCGCAGCGAATCCATCCCGCGCAGCGAACCTTCCACAGCCGCCTGCGCCGCCTTGGTAGCATCGGCAGTACGTATTGCCGCCGCGTTGGAGTCGTTGGACAACTGCGCCACCGCACTCAATTGGCGAGAGGTAACGCTCAAGGTCTCGCCCATCGAATCGAGCAAGGCGCGCTCGCGATCGGCCGCCCCCTGCACCACCTGTCCTTGTGCCTGGGCAGACTCCGCCGCAACGCGCACCTGGCCTGCGATTTGCTGCAAATCCAGCAGGGTCTGGGAGGTTTCGTCGGCAAACTGGTTTACTGAAGCCGCAATCGTGCCCACAATATCGTCGCTCACCTCGGCG
>JANOTE010000558.1:0-4560 GCA_031416195.1 Rhodoferax sp. | reverse complement strand
TCCCGTCGGCCACGTTTGCAGCATTCAGCCCACCACCTAAGACGAGGTGAGCGTTGACGCTTGCTGGAAGAAGTGACCAATTGAAGACCTTGCCGCCGCCGCCGTATCCGTCAACATGAGCGTCGAGCAGGATGGCTTGGGCATTTGAGTAATCGAGCGCGTATTTTACGAGATCGAAGGCGGCCGCACCATGGCCGATGGGAATGCGCGCAGCGCGCAGGTAGGGGCGGATGCCTTGTCCAGTAGCCTGCTGGCATTCTTCGGGGGTTTCGTCGCCGTGAAACTGAATTGTCGCGCCCGGCAGAAGTGCGCAGTCTGTTGCGATGACGGATGCGTCCTCATTCACGTAAAGCAGCACGGGTGTGATGAAGGGTGGCAACCGCTTGGCAAGCGCTACGGCGCGTTCAATCGTCACATAGCGTGCGCTCTTACTGTACCGGTTAAAGCCCAGTGCATCGGCACCTGCGGCAACAGCGGCATCAACGTCCTCTTCGCGGGTCAGGCCGCAAATTTTGATACGGGTTCTCATTGAATTCATGGGAGTCCATCATACGCAAGTGATTGATCTGGCAGACCCCAGTGTGCGTCGTAGCGCGGCCCCACGAAATAGAGGCCGTCTGGCGAGAAGGTGGGGGAGGCGACAACCCGATTGCGTGCTGCCAGAATTTCTTCAATCCAGGCTGGCGCGTACTTCCCCAGGCCGATTGCGACCAGGCAGCCCATGATGTTGCGGATCATGTGATGCAGAAACGCGTTCGCCTCAAACTCGAACCGCCAGTAAGCTCCTCGACGGGTAATGTCAATGCGCTGCATTTTTTTGACGGGCGACAAAGCCTGGCAGCTTGATGCGCGAAAGGACGAGAAGTCGTGCTCACCCAGCAGGCGTGTTGCCGCATCGATCATGGCCTGCTCATTCAAGGCGCGGTACACCCAGCCCACGCGGCCTACGTCCAAGCTGGGGCGAACCGGTGACTCCAGCACGATGTAGGTGTAGCGGCGCGAGATGGCGCTGGCGCGGCAGTGGAATTCGCTCGGCACCTCGCGCGCCCACTGCACAGCGATGTCAGACGGCAGGTGAGCATTGGTGCCACGCACCCACGAAGATTCAGTGCGCTGCAGCGGCGTGTCAAAGTGAACGACCTGCATCAGGCCATGGACACCGGCATCGGTACGGCCCGCGCACAGGGTGCTCAAGCGTGGCTGGTTGGTGAATCGGCCTAAAGCCTTTTCAAGCTTGTCTTGCACCGTCAAGCCCGAAAGCTGGCTTTGCCAGCCCTGGTAGGCCCCGCCGTTGTAGCTGATGCCAAGGGCTAACCTTGCGGTCGAAGGGTGGCCTGCTCCAGCGGGAGCGCCCCCAGCGCCTGCAACCTGACTGAGTTGGGCCAATTAACTGAGCTGAGCCAGCGCCGCGTGTGCGCGGATTTTCATCTCGCCGCTGGCCTCGGCAATGACTTCTTCGATCAACGCGCGGGCGCCATCTTCATCACCGATAATGTTGAACTCTTCAGCCAATGACAGCTTGGTGGCCAGCGGATCGTCCTGTATTGTCGGTGCCGCCAATGTCTCAAGGGGTGAGCCTTGGGTGGGAGCATCTAAATCCAGCGACAGCGAACCCAGGTCAAATTCCAGCATGCCGCCGTGGTCTGGCGCAGGCACGGCCGCCTTGGGTGCAAAGGTGGCCAGTGGCCCGGATACCGTGGTGCCAAAACTGACAGCAGCCTCGTTCTTGAAATCCTCCAATTCGCCCAGGATAGGGCCTGATTTCTCTTTGGGCGAAGGCGCTGGCAACTCAAATTCAAGGTCACTGCCATCCACGCCGTCTGTAATCGGTTCCAAGGGCTGCGAGGCGGTAGTGGAGGGCACGTCGATGCTCAGGTCTAGCGTGCCAAAACCGCTGGCCAAACTGTCACCGGATGCCGCTAGCGGTGCCATTCGTGAGGTACGCTCGGAGCTGGCCAGGTCTTTGATGACGGTGGCGTTCTCTTCATCCAGCGAGAAATCCAGATCGAGGTCGAAGCTGAGGTCTGCCGAATCTGCCGCGCTTGGCACCGGAGTCAACGGCATTGTTGCCCCACCGAAACTGCTGGCAGCACCGCTGGCCGCCTTGTCTTGCATCGCATGCCCTGCCATCGAAACGCCTGCTACAGCAAGCCCTGCAACGGCTGCGGCCCCTGCGCCGAAAGTTGCGCCTTTTGATGCGAGCTGCGGTGCCTCCAGCGGCACGGCAAAAGACGGTATCCCGCCCGCTTGGTACAGGCTGTTACTGGGGTCAATGCTCAAGCCCAATTCGCACACGCGCACCCAGTCAGCGCCTTCCCCGTTGGTGGCTTTGTAGGCATCTCGAGCCGCACTTTCAAAGGCGGTCAGGTCGCGGCGTTTGGCAAAAATTTCCAGCAGTTTCTGATGGATCGCCACCCGCCCAGGGTTGAACTTTAGGGCCTCGCGCAAAATTTCCTCGGCCTGAACATCGCGTCCATAGGCCAGGTACACATCGGCCTCTGCCACAGGATCGACATCATCCGCCGCGTCAAGCTGGCTGGGGGTATAAACCATGGAAGAGCCGCCAGCCGCGTCATGGGTATCGACCTTTTGGCCGCCGCTGGCACCGAAGAAAGAGTCTGGCTGAAGGCGGCTTTCTAAAAATGCGCTGTCCTCCATGGCTGCCTGTTTGCGCTGGCGCGAGCGGTAAATGCTAAAACCCGCCAACAGGGCAATCAGGCCCAAACCGACGGCGGGTATTAGCGGGTCTGCCGTCAGTTGGTCGATCAAAGAAGGCTCTGGCGCAGGTGCTGGTGCCGACTTGACCGCTGTAGGCTTGGGTGTACTCACTGCGGCGACAGGCGCAGGCGGCGTGACGGCAACTGGCACGGACGACGCGAGGCTTGGGGCTGGTGCAAGGGGCGTCACGGGTGTGGTGCCAAGTGCGGTGTACGCCGCCACGGGTGCGGACGCCGCGACTGTTGCCGACTTGGCAGCAGATGCCGCAGCCGCAGCACCATTCGTTGCTGTACCCGCTGGTGCTGCACCCAGCTTGACCAGATCGCTCATGTTCTTGTTGACTTCAGCCGTGCGCGCAGCGGCCTCTTTGCTCGCGTGATCTTTGGCAATGCTTGCGGTTTGCGCCTGCGACTTGAGCGCACCTTTTGACAGGGTCAATTTATCGGGCGCGCTGGCACTGGGCTTCTTGTCATCGACTTGAGCCTGTACGCTGCCACCGGATTTCCGGTCTGCCGCTGCGACTTGGGCCGTAGGGGCATTGGTGGCCAGTTTTTTGCGGAAGTCGCCAAAGTCGCGGCTTTGTGCGATCACAGTCTGTGTGGCTTGCGCCGCTCCAACGGCCTGCGCCTGCTCGGCCGTGGGCACATTCACCACGGCACCCGATTTGATGCGGTTGATGTTGCTGTTGATAAAGGCCTCGGGGTTGGCGCGCAGCAGGGCCACCAGCATTTGATCGAGCGAGACCGTGGCTGGCTTGGTGGCCATGGCGATCTTGCTGGCGGTATCGCCGCGCTTGACGGTGACTTGACCATCGCCAGCCACCAACGGTTTGGCTGGCGCAACCGCAACCGCAACTGCAGCGGGGCGGGCAGCGCCTGGGCGCGACGAAGCGCCTGCGCCAGAAGAGGTGGTGCCGCCACTGATCGCCGTACCCGGCGCTGATTGCGCTTGCACCGGGCTTGACTGCGCAGTGCCAGTTGCTGGCGCGGTGGGTGTTGCAGGGGCAGGGCGCAGGTTGGGCGGATCGAACAGCATCGTGTAGTCGCGCACGATGCGCCCGGTGTTCCAACTGGCTTCCAAAATCATGTCCACAAACGGGTCATTCACGGGCCTTTCGCTGGTCAGGCGAATGTAGGCGCGACCGTTGGCGCGGCGCTGAATGCTGGTGCGCAACCCTGACAGTGCGGCGTTGAACTCCAGCCCCGCTGCGCGAAAAGCCTCGGGCGACGCGACCGTCGCTTTGAGCGTCGCTGCCTCCTCGGCATTCATCTCAGGGATGTCAATTTCTGCGCGCAGCGGCTCACCCAACGCGGACTGAACGACGATATTGCCCAGTGAAAGCGCGTTGGCGTGATGTGCCGACAGGCCAAAAAGCGCTGCCGCAGCAAGTGCCATGGCAGACTTTTGCCAACGATGTGACTGAATGTTCAATTTATGGGCCTCCATTGTTTGGGCAACTGGCAATCATAACGAATCGGTGACCGAGAAAATCAGCCAAAATGCCGCGCACCGGCTGGCAAAATAGAGAGCGCCCCAAACATGAAAACTACCTTAACATCAATGTCTTAGCCTGACAAGCTAGAAACGCTATTAACTTGTTTGGCATCAGAATCCAGCGGTCAACCCAGCCTGGCTTTGTTGCCAAACGACAACGGCTATCGCGCTGTATCGTGTGTGCGCGGTGGAAGTACCCAACGCGTTGCTATCGTTCCAACAAGATGCGCAGCATGCGTCGCAAGGGCTCGGCGGCACCCCATAAAAGCTGGTCGCCGACGGTAAAAGCACCTAGGTACTCGGGCCCCATGGCCAGCTTGCGGATGCGGCCTACCGGAATCGTCATCG
>JANOTE010000557.1:0-2718 GCA_031416195.1 Rhodoferax sp. | reverse complement strand
GATAAAGCCAAGCCAACCGCTGACCATCTGGTCAATCGGCGCCAGCGCCCGCGTCATCAGCACGTTGGACGCAATCATTGCCCCTGGCGTGATTTGGCCGTCGATCACCAGCAAGGCACCGGCTCCCAGCGCCAACGCCTGTTGGGTATAGCGCACAAACTTGCTCCAGGCCACCACACGCTGCGTCAGCGCCTGGGCGCTGCTGCCCTGCTCAAGCGCCACCGCATGCCGCTGCCCCCAACGGTGACGCAGGTTGTCCAACATACCCATGGACTCGATCACCTCGGCGTTTTTGAGCTTGCTTTGCAGAAAGGCGTTGGCGGTGGCGTTGGCCGCTACAGCAGCCTCTGAGGGCACCACCGTGTGCCGATGGCCAAACCATGCCAGGGCGGCCTGGACGATCGCAAAGATCAACCCCAAAAATCCGAGCCAAGGGTGCATCAAGTAGAGCACCGCCATGTAAATCGGCGACCAGGGCGCGTCCAGAAAGGCAAAAATGCCGTTGCCGGTGAGGAATTGGCGCACCTGGATCAAGTCGCTAAAGGCCCGCGCAGGCGCAGCCCCCGACTGGCTCAAATGCGCCTCAAAGGTGGCGTTGAACACCTGCGTGCCCAGGCGCTCGTCCAGGCGCACGCCGGCATGCACCAGCACCTTGGTTCGCATCCATTCGGCAAAGGCCATCACCGCAAACAGCGCCAGCGTCAGCAGCGACATGGCCACCAGCGTGACCTCGCTTTGGCTGTGCATCACCCGGTCAAACACCTGCAGCATGTACAGCGTGGGGGCCAGCATCAGCACATTGGCGACCATGCTGAAGGCCATCACGACCAAGAATTCATGGCGAAACGCCCACAGCGTGGTGGTGAGTTCGCTGCGTTGGAAAAATGCGGGTTTTTTCATCGGGATGGCATCTGAATCGTTAAGCGGTGGCCAAAGCGGAGGATTGGGCGGTCGGTTTGGCAGGTGGGGTAGCCGCAGCCTGGGCGACTGGTGTCACTTGGGCATTCGCCTTGGCCAGCGCCGCCATCACCTCGTCTTTCGGCCCAAAGGCCCGGTTCTGGCCTTCATGCAGGATCAGCATCTTGTCAGCCACCGCCAAAATGCTGGGGCGGTGGGTCATGATCACAAACGTGGTGCCACGCGATTTCAATTGAAGAATGGCGCTGGCCAGTGCCGCATCGCCCACCTCATCGAGACTGGAATTGGGCTCGTCCAGCACGACAAACACCGGGTCGCCATAAATCGCCCGCGCCAGGCCCACGCGCTGGCGCTGCCCGCCCGACAGGATGGCACCATCACGCCCAACCGGGCTGTCATAGCCCTGCGGCAACGCCATGATGATGTCATGCAGGCCGACGGCCCGCGCAGCCGCTTCTACCTTGGCCGGTTCAGCCACACCAAAGCGGGAAATGTTTTCTGCCAGCGTGCCGTCAAACAGCTCAACGCCTTGCGGCAAGTAACCCACATGCGGCCCCAGCTCGGTCTTGCTCCAGGTGTAAACATCCGCCCCGTCCAGCCGCACCGTGCCGCTGACGGCTGGCCACAGACCAACCAGCAGCCGCGCCAGCGTGGTTTTACCAGAGGCTGATGGGCCGACCACCGCCAGCACCTCGCCTGCTGGCAATTCAAAACTGACTCCTTTGAGAATTTGCGCAGCACTGCCTGGCGCACCGGCCACGACCGCTTCCACCTGCAAGGCACCCTTGGGCCTGGGCAAATTCATGCTGGGTTCGCGGGCTGGCATCTGGCTTAGCAATTGGTCCAGGCGCGCCCACGCCTCGCGCACGTTCACCACCGCTTGCCACTGTGTTACGGCTTGCACCAGCGGGGCGAGTACCCGCCCGCCCAAGATCGAGGCAATGATCATCATCGCCGCGCCACCGGCGAGCGACTCGCGCAGCACCAGCCACGCCGCAAGCCCCAACAGCATCGAGCTGGTGGTGTTCTGTACAAATTTGGAGGCCGCCTGAAACACGCCTGCCGACTGCGAAGCCTGCGCCTGTAGGCCCAAAAATTCCCGCTGGCGCGCCATCCAGCGGCGGTGAATGTCCTTGAGCATGCCCAGCGACTCGATCACCTGCGCATTGCGAAGTGAGGCATCCGCATATTGCTGGGCCACTGCGGCATTGCGGTTGGCGTCCAGCAACGGTGGCTGCGTGCTGCGCTGGTTGAGCCAAGCGATCAGCGTCTGCACCACAGCAGCCGCCAGCGTGCTGTAGCCCAGCACCGGGCTCATGGCAAACAGCAGCACCAAAAACACCAGGGCTGCGGGCACCTCCACACACGCCACCAGCACGGGTGAGCTTAAAAATTCGCGCACCGTTCGAAGGTCATTCAAAGGCTGTGCCGTGCCGCCCGGCGCGCGCTTGAGATTGGCCTTAAAAATGATTCCGAAAACCCGGTTCGTCAGGCGCTGGTCGAGCTTCAGGGAGGCTTCATGCATCAACTGGCTGCGCGCCCACTCCAGCACCTCCATCACGATGAAAATGCCAATCACCACCAGCGTGAGCATCCACAAAGTCAAATGGCTGCGGCTGTTGACCACCCGCTCATACACCTCCAGCATGTACACCGAAGGCGCAAGCACCAACAGGCTGGCGATCATGCCCATCCAGGCGGCGCGCTTGAAATCGGGGGTCAGTTCGTCCAGTGCAGCACGCAGCTCGGAGCGGGGTTTGTTGGGATTCATAGGGCCTCCTCGACCATCACATATTCTGG
>JANOTE010000556.1:0-2739 GCA_031416195.1 Rhodoferax sp. | reverse complement strand
CCCATCCCAAAGGTCATGAGCTACCAGTTGGAGCACGACTGTGAACTGCCGGGCTGGAGCAGCGTGAGCTTTGTGCGGCCAGCGCATGGGCTGGTGGCGCTGCATGGCGCTGAGGTTGTACCCGTGCAAGTGCTGGGATTGAAGTCTGGCAATACCACGCAGGGTCATCGCTTTGACGCGGCGGTATCGCCAATGGTGATTCGGGACGCCGACAGCTACGCGGCCACTTTGCTCAAAGACGGCGCGGTGATCGCGAGCTTTGCCGAGCGGCGCGCCGAGATTGTTCGGCAACTGGCAGCAGCGGAAGCCAAATTGGGTGGCGGGGTCAAAGCCATCGACGACGACGCCTTGCTGGACGAAGTAACCGCCCTGGTCGAGCGCCCGAACGTGCTGGTCTGTGAGTTTGAGAAGCAGTTTCTCGATGTGCCGCAAGAGTGCCTGATCCTCACGATGAAGGCGAACCAGAAGTACTTTCCGCTGCTGGATGAGTCTGGGAAGCTGACCAATAAGTTCCTGGTGGTGAGCAACATCAGCCCGGCCGATGCGAGTGCTGTGATTCAAGGCAACGAGCGCGTGGTGCGGCCACGGTTGGCGGATGCAAAATTTTTCTTCGATCAAGATCGCAAAAAGACGCTGGACTCTCGGGTTGAGGGTTTGTCCAAAGTGGTCTACCACAACAAGCTTGGCACGCAAGGCGAGCGGATGCTGCGGGTCTGCGCGATTGCGAAGTCGATTGGCCAGCAATTGGGTGGCGACCTTCTCGCGAAGCAAGCCGAGACGGCGGCGCGGTTGGCCAAAACCGATTTGGTGACCGATATGGTGGGCGAATTTCCGGAATTGCAGGGCACCATGGGCGGCTACTACGCGCGCCACGATGGCTTGAGCGACGACATCGCCATCGCCATTGAAGATCACTACAAGCCGCGATTTGCGGGCGATGCGTTGCCGCGCAACCAGGTGGGTGTGGTGGTTGCGCTGGCCGATAAGCTGGAAACGCTGGTGGGCATGTTTGGCATAGGCAATGTGCCGACGGGAGACAAGGATCCGTTTGCGCTGCGTCGGCATGCGTTGGGTGTGATCCGAATGCTCAGCGAACAGAGCTTGCTGCTTGATCTTGAGCTATTGCTGGAAAGTGCCTTCATGGTGCTCAATGATGTCGGCATTCAGCGATCCGTCTGGGATCGGCAACAGGCCGAGGAATATGCGAGAAAGGAAAAAGAAGCGGCTGGCCGAATGTTTGGGCACGCAAGTTCATTTTCTGCCCGAGTTTTTGAGTCAGGAGCAGTCGCAAACTTAGCGACCTTCATCTACGACCGGCTCGCCGGTTCCCTGCGGGAGCAAGGCTACAGCGCCCAGGAGGTCGATGCCGTCGTCTCGCAGCGCCCGCAACGCCTCGGCGATGTCCCCAAGCGATTGACCGCCGTGCGCCGCTTCGCTGCGTTACCCGAAGCCCGCGCCCTCGCAGCCGCCAACAAGCGCATCGCCAACATCCTCAAGAAGACCGACGCTGTTGAACCCCACGTCAGCGAAATCTTGCTCAAAGAACCTGCGGAGATTGCGTTGTTTTCGGCAATGAAGGACATCACGCCACAAGCCAACGCGCAGTTTGATGCGGGTGATTACGCAGCGTCGCTGCAAACACTGGCCGCCATGCGCGCGCCGGTAGACGCTTTCTTTGACGGCGTGATGGTCAACGCCGAGCAACTTGATATCCGGCTGAGCCGCCTGGGCCTGCTCACGGCATTGCACGCGGCGATGAACCGGGTGGCAGATTTGTCAAAACTAGTCTGAAAGGCGTACAAATATGGCGACCAATGTCAAAAAAATACGCACTTTACGGGGCTTGCCTCCCTCTTTGGCGGCTATCACCATCGAGGGATTCAAGTCGATCAAGTCCGAGTGCAGATTGGAGCTGGGCAATCTCAATATTCTTGCGGGTGCCAATTCGGCGGGTAAATCGAGTTTTTTACAACCACTATTGCTTTTGAAGCAAACGGTAGAGGCTGCTTACGATCCTGGTCCGTTGCTGATTGATGGACCGAACGTCAAATTTACAGAGCTAACACAGATTTTCTCGCGCTCGACGGGCGCGAAGAAACAATTGTCGATTGGGCTGTATGCCAATGATGGACGTGCGTTAAAGCTGAGTTTTGAGATAGGCGAGAAAAAGCAACTCCAAATTAAGGAAAACGTCCACATTGACCGAAACGGACGGGTTCAGACATTGATCGAAAACCTATCGGAGGATGAAGTAAAAAATATCGTGAAAGCTTCTGGTTTTCCGGCTACCAGTCTTTTCTCCCAGGGCCATGCCACCATCGGCAGAGACCGGGCTTTTCTCCGGCTACAGTTCAGCGACGCTAGTCGGAGGTTTGTTTTTCCTGTTGGGGTGGCTGATGGGTTTGGCGAGGATGTTGGAAGAAACATTATTCACGTACCGGGTTTGAGGGGAAACCCGGAGCGTAGCTACAAAAAAACCGCTGTGGGCGGCAGCTTTCCCGGAACGCTCGATACTTACGTTGCCAGAATCGTTGCCCATTGGCAAGAAAACGACCATGACAAATTGGACGTACTGGGGAGGCAGCTCCAGCAGCTAGGCCTGACCTGGAAGGTTACATCGAAGAAGATTGATGACACGCGGGTGGAGCTGCAAGTCGGCCGCTTGCCAACACCCGCGCAGGGTGGGGCGAAAGACTTGGTCAGTATTGCCGACGTGGGTTTTGGTGTGTCTCAAGTACT
>JANOTE010000555.1:0-4791 GCA_031416195.1 Rhodoferax sp. | reverse complement strand
TTTGTCCAATCTTATAACTGCTAAAACCTGAAATTTGTTCCAAGCTCCCATGACTCAAGACACCACACAACTCCAAAAAATCATTGATACCGCGTGGGACAACCGCGCCACCCTGTCGATTGCCAGCGCGCCCGAGGAAGTGACCGATGCGGTCGATCACGTCATCGCCGAGCTGAACAAGGGCCGCCTGCGGGTGGCTACACGCCAGAGCGTGGGGCAATGGACGACGCACCAGTGGATCAAAAAAGCCGTGCTGTTGAGCTTCCGTCTAAAAGACAACGTCGTCATGCGCGCTGGTGATTTGGGCTTTTTCGACAAAGTGCAAACCAAGTTCTCGCACCTGGATGCCGAGCAGATGAAGGCCACCGGCGTGCGCGTAGTGCCGCCCGCCGTGGCGCGTCGGGGCAGCTACATCGCAAAAGGTGCCATCTTGATGCCGTCTTACGTCAACATTGGCGCGTATGTGGATGAAGGCACGATGGTCGATGCCTGGGCCACCGTAGGCTCGTGCGCGCAGATCGGCAAAAACGTGCATTTGAGCGGCGGCGTGGGCATTGGCGGGGTGCTGGAGCCGCTGCAGGCCGGGCCCACCATCATTGAAGACAACTGCTTCATCGGCGCGCGCTCCGAGGTGGTCGAAGGTGTGATCGTCGAAGAAAACTCGGTGCTCTCGATGGGTGTTTACATCGGCCAGAGCACGCCAATTTATGACCGTGCGACGGATACCGTGAGCTATGGCCGCGTGCCTGCGGGCTCGGTTGTCGTGTCGGGCAACTTGCCCAAGCCGGGTGGCAAGTACAGCACGTATTGCGCGGTGATTATGAAGAAGGTCGATGCACAAACCCGCGCTAAAACCAGCCTGAACGAATTGCTAAGAGACTGAATGAACCCCGCCCCCACGCTAGTCACTGCGTGTACTGCGCTGCCCCCCGAGGGGGCCGTGCTTGCTCGGGGCGGCCCAGCGCAGCGCATTAATCAATAACTCCGGAGTCGAACACCATGTCTACCAACGGCGTACCCGGCACGATGGAGCGCATCCTGCGCCTGATGAGTGAGAAGAAGGCGTCCGACGTTTATCTCTCCGCGCACTCGCCCGCGCTGATTCGCATCAACGGCAATTGCCTGCCGATCAACAGTCAACTGTTGCCACCGGACGCGCCGCGCACCTTGCTGGCTGAAATGTTGTCGGAGGAACGCATGGCCGAGCTGGATGCCACGGGCGAGCTCAACATGGGTTTTCCGCTGGCGGGCGTTGGTCGATTTCGCGTCAGCGGCATGCACCAGCGTGGCTCGGTGGCGGCGGTGATCCGCTTTATTCCCAACATCATTCCCACACTGGAGTCGCTCTCGGTGCCAATGATTTTGGGCGATCTGATTATGGAGAAGCGCGGTTTGATTTTGATGGTGGGTGCGACGGGCGCGGGCAAGAGCACCACGCTGGCCTCGATGCTGGACTTTCGCAATGAAACCTCGTCGGGCCACATCTTGACGATTGAAGACCCGGTTGAATACCTGTTCAAAAACAAAAAATCGGTGGTCAACCAGCGCGAAATCGGCAACGACACCCAGTCCTTGCAAGTCGCCTTGAAGAATGCACTGCGCCAGGCCCCGGATGTGATTTTGGTCGGTGAGATTCGCGACCGCGAGACCATGTCTGCCGCCATCGCCTATGCGCAATCGGGTCACCTGTGTCTGGCCACCATGCATGCCAACAACAGCTACCAGGCTTTGAACCGCATCCTGAGTTTTTACCCGGTGGAAGTGCGCCAGACCATGCTGGGCGACCTGTCTGCCGCGCTCAAGTCCATCGTCTCGCAACGCCTGCTGCGCACCAATACTGGCAGCCGGGTGCCTGCGGTCGAGATTCTGCTCAACACCAAACTGATCTCTGACCTGATCGAAAAAGGTGACTTCTCCGGCGTGAAAGAGGCAATGGAAAAATCAATGTCCGAAGGCTCACAAAGCTTCGAGGCCGACATCGCCCGCCTGATCGTCGAAGGCACTGTCGACCGCAAGGAAGGCTTGCTCAACTCCGACTCTCCCACCAACCTGTTGTGGCGCATGCAAAACGATTTCTCCAACGCCGCGAAAGTGGTCGAAACCGATGAGGTGGATGACGAGCCGTCGTTTACGGAAATTACTTTGGATGTCAAACACGCATGAACGCAACCCTTCGTTTAGCCGAGCAACTGATCTCCTGCGAATCGGTCACACCGAACGACGGCGGTTGCCAGGACATCATCAGCGCGCGCCTGGAGCCGCTCGGTTTTGTGATTGAGACTGTCACCAGCGGGCCGGATAATTTTCGAGTCACCAACCTGTGGGCCAAACGAACGGTTCCTGGTGCAAAGCTGCTGGCCTTCGTCGGCCACACTGATGTCGTGCCCACTGGCCCGCTGAATCAATGGCGCAGCCCGCCGTTCACGCCCACGCACCGCGACGGCAAGCTGTTTGGCCGGGGTGCTGCGGACATGAAAACATCGATTGCCGCGTTTGTTGTGGCGGCTGAGGAATTTGTCGCAGCACACTCTGCGGCGAATCTGTCCATCGCCCTGCTGCTGACCAGCGATGAGGAGGGCCCTGCTCTGGATGGCACCGTGAAGGTCTGCGAGGCTTTGACGCAGCGCGGCGATAAAATTGACTACTGCATCGTCGGTGAGCCGACTTCGATCGAGCGCACCGGCGACATGATCAAAAATGGCCGACGCGGCACGATGAGTGGCAAGCTGATCGTCAAAGGCATTCAGGGCCACATTGCCTACCCGCACCTGGCCAAAAATCCTATCCACATGCTGGCCCCGGCGCTAGCCGAGCTGGTCACCATCGAGTGGGACAAGGGCAACGCGTACTTTCCACCGACCACCTGGCAGGTGAGCAATGCGCATGGCGGCACGGGTGCCAGCAATGTCATCCCGGGCACAGTCACGGTCGATTTCAACTTCCGCTTTTCAACCGAATCCACACCGCAAGGTTTGCAGCAGCGCCTGCTGGCGGTGCTGGAGAAAAATGGCTTGGCTGCGGGCACCGATTTCGATTTGACGTGGATCATCGGCGGCCTGCCGTTTCTCACCAAGCCAGGCAGCTTGGTTGATGCCGTCAGCGCCGCGATTCTGACGCAGACGGGTATCAAAACGCAGCTCTCCACCACTGGCGGCACGAGCGACGGGCGCTTCATGGCGCAAATTTGTCCGCAGGTGATTGAGCTGGGGCCGCCCAACGCCAGCATCCACAAAATTGACGAGCACGTGCTGGTCAGCGAGATTGAGCCCTTGAAAAATATCTATCGTCAGGTGATGGAGAATCTTGCCGTACACAGTTCGTCATGACATTGATCGAGCTTATCGAACAAAGCGCCGCCCAGCTCAAAACTGCCGGGGTCGCGTTTGGCCACGGCACTGCCAACGCCTTTGACGAGGCCGCCTGGCTGGTGCTGTGGCGCATGGGTTTGCCGCTGCGCTCGGCGTTGAAGGGCTCAAATTCTGTCGCCAACCGCAACATTTCTGCGGTGGAATATGGTCACGTCGCGGCGCTGATCAAGGCGCGCATTGAAACCCGCAAACCCGCCGCCTACCTCACGCAAGAGGCCTGGTTGCAAAACGTGCAGTTTTATGTCGACGAGCGCGCCATCGTGCCGCGCTCTTTCATCGCCGAGCTGCTGGTTGATGCCGCGATTGACCCGTGGCTGACCGAGCAGACGATTAACGTACTTGACTTGTGTACCGGAGGTGCCAGCCTGGCCATCATCGCCGCACTGGCCTACCCCGACATCCAGCTCACCGCCTCTGATTTATCTGCCGATGCGCTGGCGGTGGCGAAGATCAATGTCGAAAAGCATGCCTTGCAAAAGCGCATCACACTACTGCAATCCGACGGCTTGAGTACGCGTGAACTGCGCGAGCGCGGCCCGTTTGATCTGATTCTGTGCAACCCACCCTATGTCAACGCGGCCAGTATGGCCGCCCTGCCGCCTGAGTACCAGGCCGAGCCGCTGATCGCCCTGGATGGCAATATTGCAGGCGGCCAGGACGGCATGGACTTCATCCGTAAGCTGCTGCAAGATGCCCCCGCCCAAATGAGCGAAAATGCGGTGTTGGTGCTGGAGATCGGCAATGAACGCGAGAATTTTGAAGCCGCGTTCCCCGCGCTTGAAGTGGTTTGGCTGGAATGCAATGCCGGGGCGGATCAAGTGCTGCTGATCACGCGCCCGGCGCTTGCCTCGCTGCAGCACTAGGCTGCACACGGCAAAAACAGACTAAAATTAACTCACAGGTTAATTTTCACGTATTTTTAGTGAATTTCGTCTATTTTCTTAATGAAAATGACATCTAGCCCCCGTATAATATGCACAATATGCTACTTAATATATAGCATACAATCAATGCTTCAACGCATCGAAAGCACTGGCAACTGATTTGTCCTCGATTGATTTTCCGTGATCACCCTTAAAAACGTTACCCTGCGCCGAAGCGCCAAAGTACTGCTCGATGGAGCCACCGTCACCCTGAATCCTGGCGAAAAAGTTGGCCTGGTCGGGCGAAATGGCGCGGGCAAATCTTCCCTTTTTGCGCTGTTCAACGGCGGTCTGCATGAAGATGCGGGCGAATACTACATCCCGACCCAATGGCGCATGGGCCAGGTCTCGCAAGACATGCCCGAGACGGAGCAGAGCGCGTCGGATTTTGTGGTCGAAGGCGATACCGTTTTGCTGGCCGCTCAGACTGAAGTCGCTGAATCCGAAGCCACCGAAGACTACGACCGCATGGCGCACGCCTACATGGCCTTGCAGGATGC
>JANOTE010000554.1:0-4010 GCA_031416195.1 Rhodoferax sp. | reverse complement strand
CGCCCGGTGCTGGCCGAACTGGGCTGGCCGGCCACTGTCTTCCTGGTGAGCCAGTTGCTGGGCCAATGCGACGTCTGGACGGCAACCGAGAACCGAGCCGGCCAGATGCAGCCGCTGCTGGGGTTGCAGCACATCAAGCAGATGGCGCGCCAGGGTTTCAGTTTTCACAGCCACACCCGCCATCACGCCGACCTGCCTACCTTGGATGATGGGCGGCTGGTCGATGAACTGGCTGGCGCCCGCGCCGATCTGCAAGACCTGCTCGGTCAGTCTGTCCCCTACATCGCATATCCCTACGGACGCTATGACGATCGGGTCCGCAATGCGGCCATCGCCGCCGGCTACACGGCCGCCTTCACGGTGCAGCCCGGCTTCAATCGGCCGGGTCTGGATCCGTACCGGGTACGCCGCCTCGACGTCTGGGGCACCGACACACCCGCCATGCTGTTGCGCAAGATGAGCCTGGGCACCAACGACGGATCCCTGGTCAACTCAATGCGCTACACCATCACGCGCGTAGCCGCGCGCCTGGGATGGGCGGCCAAGTGAGCGCGCCACTCGTCACGGTGGCGCTGTGCACCCACAACCACCTGGATCGCCTGCGCGTCACCTTGGCAGCGCTGCAGACCCTGGCCGGCCCGCCCCAGGGCTGGGAATTGCTGCTGGTCGACAACGCCAGTTCTGATGGCACGGCGGAATACCTGGCCACACAAAACTGGCGGCCGCACGGCGTCGTGGTGCGGGTGGTGCGTGAAGCCAAACTGGGGCTGTCAAACGCCCGCAACTGCGCCATCGCCCAGGCGGCAGGTGAGTACCTGTTGTTCATCGATGACGACGAAACGCCGCATCCGCAATGGCTGGTAAATCATGCCGCGGCCATGGTGCAGCACAAGCCCGACGCACTGGGTGGGCCGATCGCCGTGCAGTTCGTCGATGGTGCTCGGCCAGCATGGTTGCAGGACGAACTGCTGGGCTTCATCGGCAAACTCGACCACGGCGGCGAGGGGCGCTGGCTGACGGATGCGAAAACGCCGATCTTCGGCGGCAACTTCGCCTTCCGGCGCGCGGTGTTCGAGCGCATCGGCAACTTTGACGCCGGCTTGGGCCGCCTGGGTGCCGCCAACATCGGGGGCGAGGACATCGAGATCTATGAGCGGCTGTTGCAACGGAGTTGCGGCGTGCGCTGGGTACCCGATGCGCTGATCTACCACCGCGTCCAAAGCTCCAAGCTGCGCCGTGGCTACTTTCTCGACCTTCACTATCGGCAAGGCCATACCGAAGGCGGCCGGCTGCGAGGCCATGCGCCACGGCTGCCGCCGCGCTATGTTTTTGCGCAATTCAACCGCGCCGTTTGGCGCGCACTGGCCCGCCGGCGCGGGGCTGGCGCGGACAAGTCGCTGCGCAGTGAGATGAATGCAGTCTATTTTCTTGGCCAAATCGCCGGATGGATATTCGGGCCGCGCCAAGTGGTAAACGAAAAGAGCTAGTCCAATTGAAATATTATTGTCATGCCGGCGTCCGAAATATTCGCATGAACAAATATATCAAAAAATGATAAAATATCTCAGTCAATACCGTCGGGACTCGGTTGTATATATTCCAAATCCAGGTAACGCTGGAGATTCTGTTATTGCTGCTGCGACCTACCAATTGCTAAACAAGGCCGGGCTGAAATACGAGCTGGCGCGGGCCGATAAGGTTGATCCGGATGGTCGAGTTGTGATATATGGCGGTGGCGGCAATCTCGTCGCGCCAAACACATTTTCAGCAAAAGCCGCGCGGCGCTTGCACCGCCGAGCCAAGCGATTCATCGTGCTTCCGCACACCATAAAAGACGTCACTGAGTTGCTGCAGCAATTCGAAGGCAATGTCGATGTCTTTTGTCGGGAGCAATACTCGTTTGATTATGTGCGCAAGAGCGGAACGCGCGCCAAGGTATATTTGGCTGGCGACATGGCGTTCGGCTTGGGTTTGGAGGATTTACAGCAAGGCGCAGCCATCAATATGCCGCAGCAGTTTTCGGACTATGCGATCAATAAGTTGAGAGGGCAGATAGCCACCCCCATGCTGTCCAATCTGAAGCGTGCATTACATTGCGACGCGATCTTGCAGCGGCTGCAGCAGCAGGCGCCGCAACGGCATCTCAACTGCTTCAGGTTGGATGGCGAACGAACAGATATTGAAATTCCAAAAGACAACATTGACCTGTCGCATGAGCTTCAGTTTGGTGTCGAGAATTCGGCTTTGGCAAACTATTGCGCTGCAAGCCTTGTCAAGTTTTTGAGCGGATATTCATCCGTTAGTACTAACCGACTGCATGTTGCAATATCCGCCGCTTTGGTTGGCTTGGATGTGCGCTTTTATTCCAATAGCTATTACAAATGCAAAGGCGTCTACGAACTGTCTATGCGGGGGGTTTTTGACAATGTCAGTTGGATGTCCGATTGACCCGCGCAACCGGCGTGGCGGTGGCCACATTAGATCGCGCATTGGCGGTAGCCGGCGACGCATCGGGAAGATAACCAGCTATGGTTTTGAGTTTTTAATATTTAAAATTCGACCTCCAACCGTTGGTGTTGTCGACGGTATTTTTGGGGCAGCGAAGACGCCATTGCCCATGCTGTTGGCGCAGCGGGCAGATCAGTTGACCTGAATTAATTCATTTATTTCGATTGCGCTCCTCTTTCTGTAGGAGTTGCCGTGGAACCGGCAATCGCCAATGAAGTGAATGAAAACCGTTACGTCATTCTGATTGTGGTTGCAGTCGCAGTACCGTGGATGCGGCAGAACGGTAATTTGATTGCTGTTTGCCAGCACAACATTTGACATCAGTTGTTCAGAGCCCCACTCATTCCAGCGATTGCCAACAATGGCATACATATGCTCAGAAAAGTCTTCAATGAACTGCTTGGAAATGGAATTTTGGGCAAAACCCGAGAAGCCCGCGCAACCGCGGACATAGTGTAGTTTTTCGTGGCCTGGCACTTTGTCGAAAGCCTTTTCCGCGGTAACTTGGATGTGGCAGACTGGTTCAGGATTAAGCCTTTGTGCATCTGCTGCGCGCGTCAAAAAACGCTCGACCTGCTGGCCGTCCCAGGTGCCTAGCGCAAATGACACATTATTGGCGGCTGCCGCAGCTACCTCCGGCAGCTCACCGATCGAAAGGGTATCTGAGTCCAGTTGTATTACATAATTTCGATTCGCATGTTCAGCGATAGCGAGCAGTCGCTCCCAACAGCCGCCTTTGGGGCATCGATTGGATCGGTAAAGCTCAATCGATTCGATTGAAACGCCTGGAATATGTTCGCGCAGGATCGAGTGATCGTTTTGATCCAGTGAGCCATCGTTAAGTATCAGCACCGCGCCAACTTGCACCTTGGACGCAAAGGTTTTTATTGCAACCAAGTACATCATGACGTCCTTGTGCTGCAGTTGACTAATCACCAGGGTGTTGTTTGATGGCGTAATTTGGGTCTGCGGCGCCATCAATACATTGCGGCATTTGCTATCGAACAGTTTTCGACCAATTTTATTTTTCAGGTTGTAGAGCATAGAGGCTTCCTAAGGTAAGTCTGAGTCATGGCTTCAAAGGCTGAGGCCTACGGTAGCGGCTTTGCTAACCCCAAGCTGCCAAGCGCTGCAGTTGCGCTTGCTGTAAGTGGCGGATAGAATCAGCATGTTGTAGGCGGCAGTTGCGCTCAAGTCTGCGGGGCGTTCAATATAATTGCGGCGATGGTGACCATTTTCATAAACTAGATCTTGAAGAGGTTGGATCATGAAACTTCGCAAGCTTTGCTTTTTCCTGGCTATGGTGTCTTTGGCTGGCGTTGCTGCAGCGCAAAAATACCGCGATGCCAGCACGACTGCAATAGAATTGATGCAGTTACCAAAATACTGTCATGCTCAATATATAGATGATAAATTGAGCAGTGATCCACAATACTCTATTCAAGGCTGCGGCGTCTACACCAATCACTTTTGTCCGGGCCTCATTCGCATGAGTCGCGGCC
>JANOTE010000553.1:0-4733 GCA_031416195.1 Rhodoferax sp. | reverse complement strand
TGGCTGAATGAGGGTTACCAGCGGTTTTTGCCAGCGTTGGGTTTCTCGTCGGTCGATCAGTTTTTGGGGCATCTGGTCGAAGAGGTGATTCCCAACACCCAAATGCGCCGGGTGCTGGAGACGGGCGAACCGATTCTGGTGGATTTGCTGACCAACAAGGCTGGCACGTTTGTGGTCAGCCGCATTCCGCTGCGCGATGAGGCCAACGCGGTGATTGGCGCGATTGGCATTGTGCTGTTTGACCACCCCGAGACCACGCTGCAACCACTGATCAGCAAGTTTGCGCTGCTACAGCGCGACTTGGACGACGCGCGGCGCGAGCTGGCCAGCCAGCGCAATCACCCGCTGTTCAACGCCTCCACGAGCCAGCGACGCGCCAAACACACGTTTGCCAGTTTCATCGGCATCAGCCCCGCCGCCATCGAGATCAAGCGCCAGGCACGCCGTGCTGCACAGTCCAATAGCCCAGTGTTGCTGCTGGGCGAAACGGGCACCGGCAAGGAGCTGCTGGCGCACGCCATTCACGCCGCATCCAGCCGTGCCAGTGGCCCGTTGATCAGCATCAACATTGCCGCCGTGCCCGACACGCTTTTGGAAGCCGAATTCTTCGGCGTGGCACCGGGTGCCTTTACCGGGGCAGACCGCAAAGGGCGTGATGGCAAGTTCAAACTGGCCGACGGCGGCACGCTGTTTTTGGACGAGATTGGCAACATGCCGCTGCCGCTGCAGACCAAGCTACTGCGCGCGCTACAGGAGGGCGAGATCGAACCACTGGGCTCCAACCGCGTCATCGCGTTCGATGCGCGGGTGATAGCGGCCACCTCGCGCGATCTCAACGCGCTGGTGCGTGCCGGACAGTTTCGTGAAGACCTGTTTTACCGCCTGAACGTGCTGCCCCTGCGTGTGCCGCCTTTGCGCGAGCGGCGGGCGGACATCGCGGCGCTGGTCGAAGTGCTTAGCGAAGAGATGGCACAGCAAAGCGGCACCGCGCCGCCGGAGTTGGCCCCGCAAGCTCTCGCGCTGCTCGCCGCGCAGCACTGGCGCGGCAACATCCGCGAGCTGCGCAACGTGCTGGAGCAGGCAGCCATGCGCAGTGATTCGCAAATCATTGACGACAAACTGATCAAACAGCTGCTGGTGGAGGCGGGCGTGCAGAACATTGCGCAGGCCGCAGCAGCGTCAAGCTTACCCGCCAATCCGGGTGATGGGGCCGATGAAAGCCAGGCCCTGTTGCGGCCCTTGAGCGTGCAGGTTGCCGAGATAGAACAGCGCGCGATTGCAGCCGCGATGCAGGCCACGCAAGGCAATAAATTAGCCACCTCGCGGATGCTGGGCATCTCCCGCGCAACCTTGTATGAACGTCTGGAAAACCCTGATTGAGAATCAGGCAACTGTCTTAATTTCATACATTTTTAATGTCTGATTTTCTGCATACTGTTGAGAAGATATTCAATAATTTCAATTGAATCATAAACTTGAGAGTTGGCACGATCTGTGCACTATTTAGCCAGTACCTAAAACTACCTCCAGGAGCCATTTCATGCATCGTCGTCACCTCAGCGCGTTGGCCTCATCCTCTTTAGCCTTAGCCGCTTTGGCTTTTGCGCCTATGGCATCAATCGCCCAGGTTAAAGAAATCCGCATTGCTCATATTCACAGTAAAACCGGACCGCTGGAAGCCTACGGCAAGCAAACCGCGACGGGTTTCTTGATGGGGCTGGACTACGCCACTGGCGGCACCATGATGGTGGCGGGCAAAAAGCTGGTCGTGATCGAAAAAGACGACCAGGGCAAACCGGATTTGGGCAAATCGCTACTGGCTACGGCTTATGCCGATGACAAGGCGGATTTGGCGGTTGGCCCGACTTCTTCGGGCGTGGCGCTGGCGATGCTGCCTGTTGCTGAAGAGTACAAAAAAATCCTGCTGGTTGAGCCTGCCGTGGCCGATTCCATCACCGGCGAGAAGTGGAACAAATACATCTTCCGTACTGGCCGCAATAGCTCGCAGGATGCGATCTCCAACGCTGTGGCGCAGGACAAGGCGGGCACCAGCATCGCAACCTTGGCGCAAGATTACGCGTTTGGACGTGATGGCGTGAAGGCGTACAAAGATGCGATCAAAAACGCCAAGGTTGTTCATGAAGAATACCTGCCCACCACCACCACCGACTTCACGGCGGGCGCGCAGCGCCTGATCGACAAGCTCAAAGACCTGCCGGGCCGCAAAGTGATCTGGATCATCTGGGCGGGCGGCGGCGGCAACCCCTTCAAGATTGCCGATCTCGATTTGAAGCGCTACGGCATTGAAATCGCGACCGGCGGCAACATCCTTCCGGCAATGGCCGCCTACAAAAATTTTCCTGGCATGGAAGGCTCGACTTACTACTACTTTGGTATCCCCAAAAACCCGGTGAACGAAGCCCTGGTGTCGCGCCACTACAGCCAGTTCAAAACGCCGCCTGACTTCTTTACGGCGGGTGGTTTTGCATCCGCCATGGCTGTGGTGACGGCCTTGAAAAAGAGCAACGGCGACGCGACAGCCGACACGCTGATCAAGACCATGGAGGGCATGAGCTTTGACACGCCCAAGGGCAAGATGACCTTCCGCAAGGAAGACCATCAGGCCATGCAAAGCATGTACCACTTCAAGATCAAGGTTGACCCGGCCTTCGCCTGGGGCGTGCCTGAGCTGGTGCGCGAGATCAAGGCGGAAGAGATGAATATTCCGATCCGCAACAAGCGATAGCTCAAAGACGCAGCTTGGGCCGGGCACGACGGATGTCACCGTCGTGAATGCGCCTGTCTGAACCCGGCAACGCTCAACTTCAACGATTGCAGATTCGACTCATGACTGTATTGGCCACCCGCGATTTGACGGTGCGCTTTGGCGGCCACGTGGCGGTGAACGCGGTGACCTGCTCGTTTGAGCCAGGCACGCTCACCGCCATTGTGGGCCCCAACGGTGCGGGCAAAACGACTTATTTCAATTTGATCTCGGGGCAACTGTCACCCAGCAGCGGCACTGTGTCATTGGGTGGGGTTGATTTGACGGGCATGCCGGTGTCTCAACGCACGCTGGCCGGACTGGGCAGGGCGTTTCAACTTACCAACCTGTTCCCAAATTTAAGCGTGCTGGAGAACGTGCGCTTGGCCGTGCAAGCCACCCGCGCAGGTGCGCATCGGCGGGGTTTGAATTTGTGGAGCATCTGGAGCGATCATCAAGCGCTGACGGATCGGGCGCTGGAGGTTCTGCAGGCCGTGTCATTGCGGCATCGCCAGCAGGATGTAGTGGCCAGCCTGCCACATGGCGATCAGCGCAAGCTCGAAGTGGCTTTGCTGATTGCGCTGGAGTCCAAAGTTTTCATGTTTGATGAACCCACTGCGGGCATGAACTCCGCCGAGGCCCCGGTGATTCTGAATCTGATCCGCGATCTGAAAAAAGACAAAACCAAAACCATCCTGCTGGTCGAGCACAAGATGGACGTGGTGCGTGATCTGGCCGACCGCATCATCGTGCTGCACAACGGCGCGCTGGTGGCAGATGGCGAGCCTGCCGAGGTGATTGCATCGCCCATCGTTCAAGAAGCGTACCTTGGGGTAGCTCCTGGGGTATCCGCATGAATGCAAACCCCTTCACAAATCTGCTCACACTGAGCAGCGTACACACCCACATCGGCGCTTACCACATCCTGCACGGCGTAGATTTGGTCGTCCCCAAGGGCCAGCTCACCCTGCTGCTGGGTCGCAATGGTGCGGGCAAGACGACGACTCTCAGAACCATCATGGGTTTGTGGCATGCGTCCAAGGGCAAAGTCACGTTTGCACAGCGCGATATCACTGTATTGACCACACCTGACATCGCGGCCTTGAACATCGCCTACGTACCCGAGAACATGGGCATTTTTTCAGACCTTACTGTTAAGGAAAACATGCTGCTGGCCGCACGCAGTGCCCAGCGGGCCAGCCAGATGGATGAGGCCAGGCTCAAATGGATATTCTCACTGTTTCCGGCGGTTGAGAAATTCTGGAATCACCCGGCAGGCAAGCTCTCGGGCGGGCAAAAGCAGATGCTGGCCGTGGCCCGTGCCATTGTGGAGCCGCGTGAATTGCTGATAGTGGACGAGCCCAGCAAGGGCCTCGCCCCCGCGATTATCAACAACATGATTGACGCGTTCTCGCAACTCAAAGCCAGCGGCACCACCATTTTGAGGGTGGAGCAAAACATCAACTTCGCCAAGCGGTTAGGCGACAGCGTGGCGGTGATGGATAACGGCCGTGTGGTGTATGCGGGCAGCATGCAGGCGCTGGCTGAGGATGAGGCTTTGCAGCAGTCGTTGCTGGGGTTGGCGTTATGAAGATCGAGCTAGATTGGAAACCGCTGTCTTTGGTGCCGGTCTTGGCCCTGGCGGTTTTCCCGTTCATCAACTCCGGTTCCACCTGGCTCACGCTGACGGTAGCGGGCTTGGCCATGGGCATGATCATCTTCATCATTGCCTCGGGCCTCACGCTGATTTTCGGGCTGATGGACGTGCTCAACTTTGGTCATGGCGTATTCATTGCGCTCGGCGCTTACGTGGCGGCCAGCGTGCTCGGCGGTATGGGCAATTGGACGGGGTCGGGCAACTTCGCAGTCAATCTGTTGGCGGTGCTGCCCGCGATGGTGGTGGCGATGGCCATCGCGGGTGCGGTGGGGCTGGCGTTTGAGCGCTTTATCGTGCGGCCCGTCTATGGCC
>JANOTE010000552.1:0-7698 GCA_031416195.1 Rhodoferax sp. | reverse complement strand
CCTGGCTGCACGAGCGCATCGCCCAGCGATTTGATGCGATGCTGGCGGCAGGCTTGATCGATGAAGTCAAAGCCCTTCGGGCGCGCGGCGACTTGCACGCAGACCTGCCCAGCATGCGCTGCGTAGGCTACCGCCAAACCTGGGCCGCGCTGGAGGGTCACTTACCGATGGCCGAGCTGCGCGAGTGCGGCATCATCGCCACGCGCCAGTTGGCCAAGCGGCAGATGACGTGGCTGCGCTCGTTCACCACTCGCAGCTTGGTGCCGTGTGATCAAGCGGATGCAATTAACCAAGTCATCGCCCAGGTTGCTCGAGCAATCGCCCCTACAACATGACCCTCATCATCACCAATTTGAGCAAACGCTATAACGACTCAGCGGTGTTTGCCAACGTCAATCTGCAAGTGGCCAAAGGTGAGTTTGTCGCCATCATCGGTGAATCTGGCGTGGGCAAATCGACCCTGCTCAACTGCATGGCGGGGCTGGATACCTGGGACACGGGCAGCGTCACGCTCAACGGTGTCGATCTGAACACGTTGGGTGACGACCAGCGCGCCCTGCTGCGCCGCGATCATGTCGGCTTTGTGTTCCAGGCGTTTCATGTTCTGCCGCATTTGGACGTGGCGCAAAACGTAGCGCTGCCACTTATGCTGCAAGGCAGCCGCGCAGACTTGGATGAGCGCGTTCAAGCGATGCTTGGCGCCGTAGGGCTGGAAGGCTTCGGCCCACGCTTGCCGCAAACCTTGAGCGGCGGCCAATTGCAGCGCGTCTCCATCGCCCGCGCGCTGGTACACCGTCCTGCCCTGTTGCTCGCCGACGAGCCCACCGGCAACCTCGATCCCACCACCGCCGCCAAGGTGATGGACGCACTCATCAGCCAAACCCGCGCGCATGGGGCCTCCTTGGTACTGGTGACGCATTCTGAAGCTGCCGCCGCGCGGGCTGATCGGGTGCTGAAACTGCGGGTGGATGGTTTGTTTGGCTGAAAATGGCGCTTTTTTATCCGTGACGACAAGCGCTGTGCGGCGGGTACGTCAAAAAAAACAGGGCCGGCTTGTGACGGCCTGCCCTGTGTCAAAAACCCGTATCGGGCCCCTTGGAGATTGGCGCCGGTAGCATCACGGAACTGGTGCTTTGCTCGCCCAGGGTATTCGCCTTGGCACCGACATGCCCTGACTTTAAAGGAACAGCAGGCGGGGTCTGGACTGTCCAACTGGTGCAAACACTTGGTTTGAGAACTAGTTCTCAGATCGGCTGAAAAGTTCTACCGAAATGCTGTTCAGTGGCGGTCGATGGGTGAATCGTCAACACACGGAAATGCAGCGGATCGCAATCACAACTGAACCCGTAACCTGCAAGGATGCAATGCAAACGTTTCAGAAGGACTTGTGCTGTGTCATGGTGATCGACCCATCGCCGCAACCCGGCTTGACGCTCTGGAGACGTAAGAGGCCATTGGCGACGCTGTTGCGGGGCGCGGCGCGTTTGGTGTGGGTACTGCCGCTTTTATCGACGTGCCTGCATGCTGCGCCAGCACCATGCCCAATTGCTGCTCGTTGAGCGGCTTGGTCAGGTAGGCATCGCAGCCGGACATGGAGCCGCGAATCTTGTCGATCGTGCCGCCCCGGCTGGTCAGCATCACCACCACCGGGATGGTCGCCCGCTTGCCCTTGTTTTGCTTGATGGCGCGGCAGGTCTGGTAGCCGTCCAGCCCGGCCATCATCACGTCCAGGAACACAAACTGGTAATCGTCGTTCTCAGTCATGGCCAGCGCCTCTTCGCCACTGCGGGCAAGTTTGCTCTCATAGCCAAAGTGGCGCAGGCGGCTTTGCATGAATTTCAATGCGACATCGCTATCGTCCACGATCAACACATTGCGCGCGGCGATCACAGCGGACACGGCTTGCGAGCGCTGGGTGCCAAGCAAGCCAAACGTGCTGGTGGACAGCTCGACCGCGCGCGCTGCGGGTGGGGCGGCAAATCGCGACACGGCAGGAGATGCAGAAGACACAAATGCTTTGACAGGCGCAGGCGCAAACGGCAATCGGCTGACAGGGCTGTTGGCAGGGCCGAATTTACTCAAAGGTGCCACAGCAGATTCTGGCGCGTGCAGCGGAATGAAGCTGGAGTTGTAGCTGTAGCTTGATCCAGCATCCGGTTTGAAAACCGGCGCTTGCACGGGTGCCTGCGTTGGCTGCGCCCCAGCAACAGAGCCCGACGCCGATCTGTCCTCCTGCATAAAAATACTGAGTGATGTCAGCAGTGCAGTGAGCTTGAGCGGCCGTGGCAGCACGGGCCAGCCGGCAGCGAAATCGGTCGCGCCGACGATCACCGCTTTTTGTGTGGGGCTCATCCTGCGCGCCAGGGCCTGGTATTCCTGGCCAGTTGCCGCATTGAGCAGCAACACGGTCGCCTCTTCAACGCGGGGCGTTACTGACCAAAACGGAGGTCGCCGGGCGGCCAGACGAAAAAAGGTCTCGATCGTGGACTTCTCAAAGGCAGAGAATCCCAGCGGATGAACCTTGAAGCTCGTTACAGCGGTGATGGCAGGGGTTGCGGTGTGGGTCATGTCTGTCATGTCTATTACGTCGCAGTCTGCATCTCACATTTTTTGGAACCACTGGGAGCTGCACCGGCTGCACTGGCGGCACTGATCGATTACATGCTCCGCAGTCAAATTCGAGTTTAGATTTAGATTTAGATTTAGATTCTGCCCTTGATTTCACTTTTTCGTCGTTTTTTACCTTGTCTAATTAAGGACGGGGTGTGACTTTGTAATCACATTTCGGGGATTTGGCAAACCACTGGGCTACAGCCGACTGACCTGCTTTACCCGCGTAAACACCACCCAAACAACGTCAGACAACGCACGCAATCTCAGGAAATATATTATATTAATAGCTGACTACGTAATCGATACGGGAGCTAGAGCGGTATTTTATTCTAAATATCGGTTTTTTTAACCCCTTCATGGTTAAAAATGAACTCCTGAGTTAATTTCCTCCATCCACACCAACTGTGCCTACTATACTGAATTGTCATGACATGCCAGCCGCCGCTTATTGCGTCGCTTCTCAAAACCTTCTCATGGGCGGAGTTGCGCCACCATCCGTGGCGTAACGCCGCCGCAGTGCTGGCCGTGATCTTGGGCGTGGCCTTGGCGTTTGCGGTGCATTTGATCAATGCCTCGGCGCTGGACGAGTTCTCGCAGGCGGTGCGCTCGGTCAATGGTGAGCCCGATGTGTCGCTGCGTGCGGCGCAGGGCAGCTTTGACGAGGGCGTGTACGCGCGAGTGAACCAGTTGCCGCAGGTGGCGCATGCCTCGCCAGTGCTGGAAATCAGCACCTATGGCATCAACCCTTCAACCAGCAACCGCTCGCCCGTGCGCGTGCTGGGTGTGGACGCGCTGGTGGTGGCACCGCTTGCGCCAGACTTGATGCCTCAGCCGAACCGCAATGCAGATCGATTCGCCATCTTTGCGCCGACCACGGGCTTCCTCAATGCCGCAGCCAAAGCCCTGCTGGGTTCCGCGCAGTCAGATATCCGCTTGCAGTCCGGCATGGCGCTGCAAACCGTCAAGGTTGCTGGCGGCATCAACGCCAGTGGTGCGCCGGTGGTGGTGATGGATTTGGGTGCCGCGCAAGACCTGTTCAACCAAGGCGGCAAGCTATCGCGCATCGACATCAAGCTCAAGGCGGGTACAGACCGCGATGCCTTCATCAAGGCGTTGCCTGCCACGCCCGGCTGGCCGGCGGACGTGGTGGCGGTGGCACCGGGCGACTCGGCCGAGCGCATCAGCAATCTGTCGCGCGCCTACCGCGTCAACTTGACTGTGCTGGCGTTGGTGGCGCTGTTCACCGGCGCGTTTTTGGTGTTCTCAGTGCTTTCATTGAGCGTCGCCAAACGCGCGCAGCAGTTTGCGCTGCTCGGCGTGCTGGGCTTGACCGGGCGCGAGCGGTTGCGCCTGGTGCTGCTGGAATCGGGCGTGCTGGGCCTCATCGGCAGCGTGATGGGCATCGCGCTGGGAACGGCACTGGCGGCTTTAAGTTTGCGCTTTTTGGGCGGTGATTTGGGCGGTGGCTATTTTTCGAATGTGGCTCCGGCGTTGCGTTGGAGCACCGGTGCCGCGCTGATCTACGGCGCATTGGGCTTGGCTGCAGCGCTGGTGGGTGGCTGGTGGCCGGCACGGCAAGCGCAACGGCTGCCGCCTGCGCAAACGCTCAAAGGCTTGGGCCAAGCGGCCCGCACAGGCAGTGGCTACTGGTTGAGCCTGGGGCTGATCGCACTGGGCGTTGTGCTGGCCCGCGCACCGGCGGTGTTTGAGATTCCGCTGGCGGCGTATGTGTCGGTTGGATTGCTGCTGATCGGCGGCATCACCGCCCTGCCCTGGCTGATTGCATTGCTGCTGGATCGCGTCAAGCCGCTGGTCACCGCGCGCCTGCTGCCCCTGCTGGCGCTGGAGCGTGCCCGTCGCGTGCGTGAGAGCGCCAGCGTGGCTGTAAGCGGCGTGGTGGCATCGCTGAGCCTGGCGGTGGCATTGACGGTGATGGTGGCGAGTTTTCGCGACTCGGTCACGCAGTGGCTCAATGTGGTGCTGCCCGCTGATTTGTACGTGCGTGCCGCCACCTCGCGCAGCGCGGGTGATACTGTTTTTTTCACGCCGGAGTTTGTGCAGTTAGCAGGCCAAGTACCCGGCATCAAACGCCTGAGCACGCAGCGTACCCGCCAGTTGCAGCTCGACCCGGCCCGCCCTGCGGTGACCTTGATCGCCCGAGCGCTGGCTGACCCAGCGCGCAACCTGCCCCTGGTCGGCGAAGTGCGCAGCGCTGAGGGCGGCTCGGTGGCTGTGTATGTGTATGTGAGCGAAGCGATTGTGGATCTGTATGGCGTGCGGGCGGGCGATTCATTCCCCGCGTTATCCGAAGCGCTGACACCCGCCAAACCAGCACAACGTGCATCTTTTTTCGTAGCAGGCGTGTTACGCGACTACGCGGGCCAAGCCGGCTCGATCACCATCCATCAAGACGACTACCAACGGCTGACGAACGACGTGCGCATCAACGACATTGCGCTGTGGCTCGATGAAGGCACTGACACGGCAACCGTGCAGCAAGCCCTGCGGGAGGTTGCGGGTGCAGCAACAGGTGGCGACGCAGACGGGCTGCTCGAATTTGCCTCCAGCCTCGACATCCGCGCGCAATCGCTCAAGATATTTGACCGCAGCTTTGCCATCACCTATTGGCTACAGGCGGTGGCGATTGGCATTGGCCTGTTTGGCGTGGCGGCGAGCTTCAGCGCGCAAGTTTTAGCGCGCCGCAAGGAGTTTGGCCTGTTGGTGCATCTTGGCCTCACGCGCCGGCAAATTCTGGGCGTGGTGGCGGGCGAAGGATTTGCCTGGACGGCGATTGGCGCACTGGCTGGGTTGGCGCTGGGCTTGGCGGTATCTGTCATCTTGGTACATGTGGTGAACCCACAGAGCTTTCACTGGACGATGGACATGGCCGTGCCCTGGCCGCGCCTGGTGTTGCTGTGTCTGGCCGTGGTGGTTGCGGGCACGGCGACCGCTTGGCTTGCTGCGCGTGCGGCGGCGGGGCGGGATGCGGTGTTGGCCGTGAAGGAGGACTGGTAGCCGACGGTTAGCCGACTGGTAAAGCGGGGCTACTTTGCTGCGGGATCGGCATCAATAAACGCCACCACATCGTCAAGCGTTGGTGCCAGAAAACGCAGCGGGCGGGCAAGCGACGCCGCCAGCGTGATGTGGCTTACACCGTCGTATAACTTAAGCGTAACTGGCACTCCTGCGGCAGTAAGCCTGGCCGCCAAGGCAACAGTATTGCGCTGCGGGTCGATCAGACTGTCCTTCGATGCTGCACCCAGAAAGGTTCTCGGTGCAGCTCTGCTCGCGAACTCAATCGGCTGGGTGTTCGGCGGATAGTCGGGATGAAAGAACACCGGCTGCGCGTCAGGGTTGGTCATCGGCAAAAATTCGTAGGCACCGGCCAAACCGATGAAGCCCGCCAGCTCGGACGGCTTGCGGCCAATTTCACCCAGCCAGCGCGCGTCCAGCGCCAACATCGCGGCGTTGTAGCCGCCTGCGCTGTGGCCCATCACAAACACGCGCTTTGCATCGCCACCCAGGCGAGCCGCCTCCTTCAAACCATAGCCCAGTGCCAAGGCCGAGTCCTTCAAAAAATCCGGGTAGCGCACTTCGGGGTAGAGGCGATAGTCCGCCACCAGCGCCAGCACCCCGCGTGACGCCAGCGCTTCGCCTGCAAACTTGTAGTCCGCCTTCTCGCCCCGGTTCCAGGAGCCGCCGTAGAAGAAAACCACCACAGGCCAGCCTGGCGCAGATGCCGTGCTACTGGGACGGTAAATGTCCAGCCGCTGGCGCGCCAACGGGCCGTAAGCCACATCCGCACTGAAGATGTAGCTGCCGCTGGGGATGACGGCATTGAGCGTACCCAGGGGCGAGCAGGCTGCAAGTGAGAGCATTACTGCGGCGGCTGTAGTGAGGGCGCGCCCGCGGTTCGAGGAGCGAAGGGTCATAAATCATCTTATCGCAGGGCCGGAACTGATGTCGTCTGTGTGGAGTACACCACTACAGATTACTCAAATGGTATTAGAATATGTCTCAAATGAGTAGCTACCAAAGAACTGACATGCTCCGAGCCCCACAGAAATCCACCCACACCAGCAACCACCGGCCCGCCAAAGCCGCAATGCCCTGGCAGATGCCTGCTTACACCCGGCGCATGGGCGTTGATGCCTACCTCAAACAAGTTCACAACGCCACGCCGATGCAGATTATTGAGATCGAACGTGCAGGTGTTGCAGGTACGTTCATCACTGATCTGTCCAGCCGGATGGACTTACCCTCATCGCGCGTTTTCACGATGCTGCGCATACCCAAAGCCACTGCAGCACGCAAAATGGCAGAGGGTTCCGTTATCGACGGACGCGCCGGGCAAGCGGCCGTTGGCATGGTCAAACTGCTGGGTATGGCGCAAGACATCGTCAACGACAGTACCGCAAAACAAGCCAAAGATTTCGATTCAGTAAAGTGGCTGGGGCTTTGGATAGAGCAGCCTCAAGCCTCGCTGGGTGGTCTTAAACCGGCAGATTTATTGGACACACCGACCGGCATCGAAATGGTGGCTCGCGTGCTGGGTTCGATCCAGAGTGGTGCCTATCAATAGTCCTCAATAGTCCTTAATAGTCATAGAGTAAGCTGCCGTCATGAAGCTTTGGCGCATCGCAGCCGAGACGCGAAAGTACCCGGCGAACGATCTGAGCGGCAACGCAGCAGCCGCACACCCAGGCCGCTGGAACGAAGAGCAGCAGAGCGTCGTCTACACCGCAAGCTCGCTGGCACTTGCCGTGCTGGAAACGGCATCCCACATTGACGATGCGGGCCTGCCACTGAATAGATTTGTGATTGAACTCGCTGTACCCGATGACGTTTGGGCTTTACATCAAACTTTGCATCCGCAAGACTTGTCGCCATCGTGGGCATCCATCCCGGCAGGTCGCGCCAGCATTGAAGCAGGCTCCACATGGCTGCGTTCAAACCAATCACCCATTTTGAGGGTGCCATCGGTCATCGTGCCGGAAGAATACGCCGCGCTGATCAATCCCAGGCATCCTGGGTCGGCCAAGATCACGGCCAAAGTGATTCGCGTGTTTGAGTACAACAAGTTGT
>JANOTE010000551.1:0-2247 GCA_031416195.1 Rhodoferax sp. | reverse complement strand
TGGTGATGGTGGCCCGCGCAGACGGCACCATCGCTGCTGACGTGCGCCCGCTGGTGCGCTTGAGCGTGACAGTGATTGCCGAGCAGACGATTGCTGGCAAAGTCCGCCGCGAGGTCGGCTCAGCCGGCGGTGGTGGCCGTTTTGGTTTGGCGTATTTTGATGACTCGTGCATCGAACAATACGTGAATGAAGCCGTCAACGCCGCATTAACCAACCTTGAATCACGCCCCGCCCCCGCTGGTGAAATGACCGTCGTCTTGGGCTCGGGCTGGCCCGGCATCTTGCTGCACGAAGCCATTGGCCATGGCCTGGAAGGCGACTTCAACCGCAAGGGCTCGAGCGCCTTCAGCGGCAAAATTGGCAAGCGCGTCGCCGCCAAAGGCGTGACGGTGCTAGACGACGGCACGATTGCCGACCGCCGAGGGTCGCTCAACGTGGACGACGAAGGCAACACCAGCCAGAAGAACGTGCTGATTGAAGATGGCATCCTCAAAGGCTACATCCAGGATGCCATGAACGCCCGTCTGATGGGTGTCAAGCCCACCGGCAATGGCCGGCGCGAAAGCTACGCCCATGTGCCCATGCCGCGCATGACCAACACCTACATGACCGCTGGCAACAAAGACCCGATGGAGATCGTTTCGAGCATCAAAAAGGGCCTGTACGCCACCAACTTCGGCGGTGGTCAGGTGGACATTACCTCCGGTAAGTTCGTCTTCTCGGCCTCAGAAGCCTTTTGGGTTGAAAACGGCAAAATCCTCTATCCCGTTAAAGGCGCGACCCTGGTCGGCAGCGGCCCAGAATGCCTCAAGCGCGTCAGCATGATCGGCAACGACATGAAGCTCGACAGCGGCGTTGGCACCTGCGGCAAAGAGGGGCAAAGCGTGCCTGTGGGGGTGGGCCAGCCGACGCTGCGGATTGATGGATTGACGGTGGGTGGCACGGCTTGACGGGAGTTGGTAGGATCGACGAATAAATGCTGTATAGAAACACATTTTTTCGTCTGCGTTCGCATGATACGGATGATATTGCAGGGCTAACTGTAAAATATGGTCGCAAGACTTTCGGGAAATGCTAGCAACAAAGGCGATTGGCGCTGTAACATTACATGCAGGTCATTTCAAACATTCGGCCCCCATCTGCATTGTTGATTTCCCCTTTTTTTTAAACTCACGTGAGCGCTTTAATTTCAGTCATCGTCGTCAACTACAACGCAGGAGTTTTATTGCGCGGTTGCATTGACTCGATTTTGAGTTGCCCGGTTGATGTTGAGATTGTGGTGGTCGACAACGCCTCGCGGGACAACAGCCTGGACGCGCTGGCGGGTTTACCGCATTTGCAAGTCATCCGAAACCCGGTGAACGCCGGCTTTGCAAGCGCGTGTAACACGGGCCTTCGCGCCTCCAGCGCACCTTACGTGCTGTTCTTGAATCCTGATTGCTCCTTCAAACCCGGTGCATTGGCCGAGCTGGTCAAAGCGCTCGACTCAGACCCCAAAGTTGGCATGGTGGGCGGCTTGCTCACCAACCCGGACGGCACCGAGCAGATTGGTGCGCGGCGCGCCATCCCAACGCCGTGGCGCTCGTTTGTCCGGGCGTTTGGCCTGGTCAACCTGTCGCGCTGGTGGCCCAATTTATTTTTCGACTTCAACCTGCACCAGCAGCCGATGCCGGATCACCCGGTGCCGGTCGAGGCGATTTCAGGCGCCTGCATGATGGTCAAGCGCGACATCATGAACCAGGTGGGCGAGTGGGACGATGGCTACTTTTTGCACTGTGAAGACCTCGACTGGTGCATGCGCTTTCGCGAGCGCGGCTGGAAGATTCTCTTCGTACCCTCCGCCGTCATCACCCACGTGCTGGGTTTTTGTGGTCGCAATCGCCCCGTATTTGTCGAGTGGCACAAACACCGCGGCATGATGCGCTTCTACCGCAAGTTCTTCAAAGAGCACTACCCCGGCCTGTTGATGGTGCTGGTGGGATTGGGTGTGTGGCTGCGCTTCAGCGTCGTGGCCGCCAGTTTCGCCACCCGGCAGTTCAGCAGCGCTGCGAAGCGTTTCATGTTTTAAGAGAAAATTTCACGAAAATTAACCTATAGGTTAATTTTCTCAAGAATCGCCACTGCGGCGCATTTTTCTAAGAAATATAGCGGTCTAGCTCCCGTAATGTATGCACAAGGTGCTATATTTAATATAGCATTTCACTCTTGAACCAAACTACAGAACCGTGCAGGCCTGCTCAAACGTCA
>JANOTE010000550.1:0-10375 GCA_031416195.1 Rhodoferax sp. | reverse complement strand
TAGAACCGCGCGGCCTCTTCAGCGTCGCCGTCGTACCAAAGGCAGATCGTGTTCTTGGCGGGGCTGGTCATGTCACTTCTCCATGACCATTTGAAAGCCGCCGTAAATCATGCGCTTGCCATCAAAAGGCATGGGCGCGTTGGCCATGCGCGGATCGACTTGTGCCTTTTCCCAGCCTGCGGCGTGTTTCAAATACGCCTCCTTGTTGGCCAGCGGAACAGCGGCAACGAATCCATCCAGATAATTCATGGTTGACTCCTTAAAGTTGACAGGTTTACGCAAAAAAATAGTCCACTTACTGATAGCTGGCTCAACCCGGAATATTCGGCTCAACCAGCCGTGCCAAATGCCGCAACGATTCTTGCCAGCCAAGATAGCAAGCCTCAATTGGAATCATCGCAGGAATGGCGCTTTGCGTGGCATGAATTTCCACGCCGACTGACACAGGTTTGATGGTGACCCGCGTGGTCATCTCGCCGGGCAGGTTCAGGTCTTCAAAACTCGCGGTGTAGGCAATGCATTCGTTCTCAACCAACTCCAGGTATTTACCGCCAAAGAACATCTCGCTGTTGGAAGTGAAGTTGGTAAACGACATGCGATAGCTGCCGCCTACTTTGACATTCATCTCATACACGTGCGCCACAAAGCCGTTGGGCGGCAACCAGCGGGCAAAGGCATCAGGCTGCGTGAAGGCTCGCCAGATTTTTTCGGGTGTGCTGGTGAGTACGCGGTGTAGTTGAACCGTGCCGCTGCTGGTGGCGGTTGGGGATGTGCTCATGTGATTGCTCCTTTGGGTTGATGAAAGTGTGGACTCGCTGAACTGCGATGTCTGCATTGCCTTGCGCTTTGGCGAGGATAAGCGTTGTTGGAAATTTAATCTTTATTCACCCAGTTGCTATAATAAAAATAGCTAATTATGCATGTCATACAAGAGCTAGAGTCTCAGAATGTTCACAGTTTGATGATTTTTGCGATTTTTAACAGTAAAATTAACTCATAGGTTAATTTTTAACTTAATCGACAAGTCTGAACCATTGACTCCCTTACGCAGACTTAAGACTGGCGCATCACGCGCGACGTGGGTAAGATGACCCAGCGACACCCGCCAGATATCTAAAAGTAAGGAGCCCACCGTGAACATTGTTGAACGCGCCAAAGCCATCACCCTCAACCCGGCCGCCACCTGGCCTGTGATCGAAGCGGAGCCGCACACGCCGCAATCGCTCTTTGTGCCGTACATGCTGGTGTTGGCGGCCATTCCGGCGGTGGCGACTTTCATCGGCATGTCGGTCGTTGGATTTGGTGGCATGGGTTTCAGCATGCGGCTGCCGCTGCTCTCCGGCCTGTCGATGATGGTGACCAGCTATGTCCTGAGCTTGGTCGTGACGTTTGCAATGGGATGGCTGGTCAGTGCGCTGGCCCCTACCTTCGGTGGCCAGGCCAGTCTTATTCAAGGGCTCAAGCTGGTGGTGTTTGGCACCACGCCCGTGATGCTGGCGGGTATCTTGGGCATCTTGCCCGCACTGGGCATATTGAGCCTGCTGGCTGCGCTGTATTGCCTGTACCTGCTGTACCTGGGTTTGCCGGTGTTGATGAAGAATCCGCCGGAAAAAACTATCCCCTACATGGTGGTGGTGGCCCTGTGCGGGATCGTGTTGGGTGTCGTGATGGTGGCCATCACCAGCGCATTCACGCCGTCGTACAGTGGCATGCACATGGGCGGTGGGATGCCTGGCGAGATGAAGATTTCAACCCCACAGGGCAATGCCGTCATCACCACCACACCGGCGACGGCGGGTACGGCGGGTGCGCCCGATGCCGCATCCATCGTCGTCAAAACGCCCGACGGCGAAATCAAGGTCGATATCAAGCAAATGGAAGCGCTGGCCAAACAAATGGAAGAACTGGCGGCGCAAATGGAAAAAAATAAAAAATAGAGTTGGCTTTTTTTGGCGTACCGCGTCTCGCCGATGGCAACGGCGCTCACCGCCTTCTTCATCACTTCAATCGGGCACGGTTCTCCAAAGTAAGTTTCTGCGATTATTGTCAGGCGCTTTGAGGCGACTGGGCGACACCCACAGTTCACCGCTTGGTTTAAAGTGATTCACCACTTTAAAGGCCACCATGAACTTCACCCTGTCCGACACCCAAATCCACTGGCGCGACCGCGTCAAAGCGTTTATGGATGCGCATGTTTACCCGGCAGAGCCGGTGTTTGACGCGCAAATGGAGGCCTTTGGCACCCACCGCTGGCAGGTGGTGCCGATTGTTGAGGAGCTGAAAGTCAAGGCCAAAGCGGCCGGCTTGTGGAACCTGTTTTTGCCCAAAGACTCGCTGCCCGACAACAGCCCGTACCGGGGCGCGGGCCTCACTAACCTCGAATACGCGGTGTGCGCCGAAGAGATGGGCCGCGTGAAGTTCGCATCCGAAGTGTTCAACTGTTCCGCCCCTGACACCGGCAACATGGAGGTGCTGGCGCGCTATGCGTCAGAGGCGAACAAGGCGCAGTGGCTGCAACCGCTGCTGGCCGGTGAGATTCGATCGGCGTTTTTGATGACCGAGCCGGATGTCGCATCGAGCGACGCCACCAATATCGAAACTTCGATTCAGCGCGACGGCGACCATTACGTCATCAATGGCCGCAAGTGGTGGTCCAGTGGCGTGGGCGATCCGCGCTGCAAGCTGGCCATCGTGATGGGCAAGACGGACCCGTCGGCCCCCAAGCACTCGCAGCAATCGCAAATCCTTGTGTCGCTGGACGCGCCCGGCATCGAAGTGGTGCGCATGCTGCCCGTATTTGGCTTTGACGATGCGCCGCACGGCCACGCTGAAGTGGTGTTGAAGAACGTTCGCGTGCCGGTGGGTAACCTGTTGCTGGGCGAAGGGCGTGGCTTCGAGATTGCGCAAGGGCGGCTTGGCCCTGGCCGCATCCACCACTGCATGCGCATCATTGGGCAGGCGGAGGTGGCGTTAGAAAAGATGGTCAAGCGCCTGCAATCGCGCGTGGCATTTGGCAAACGCATCTCAGAGCAGTCGCTGTGGGAAGAGCGCATCGCCCACGCGCGGATCGACATCGAGATGACGCGGCTACTGACGTTGAAAACCGCCGACATGATGGACAAGATGGGCAACAAGCACGCGCGCGCCGAGATTGCCATGATTAAAGTCGCTGGGCCGCTGGCTGCCCTGCGCATCATTGACCATGCCATTCAGGCCTTTGGCGCGGCCGGTGTGAGCACCGACGCGGGCCTGGCGCGCCAGTACGCCAGCATGCGCACGATGCGCCTGGCCGATGGGCCGGACGAGGTGCACTGCCGCACGATTGCGCGGCTGGAATATGGGCGCTATGGGCTTGAAAAGGGTGTTGAAAAAGGCATCGATAAATCAACCGCCAAAGTCTGAACGCAAAGGTAACCATGTCACTCTTTTCACTCCAAGGCAAAGTCGCCGTCATCACCGGCTCATCCAAAGGCATTGGCAAAGCCATCGCGCACCGCATGGCCGAGCAAGGCGCCAAGGTCGTGATCTCATCGCGCAAAGCCGAGCCGTGTGCTGAAGTCACAGCTGAGATCAACAGGCTGTTTGGCGCGGGCACGGCAATATCAGTGCCCGCCAACATCTCCAGCAAAGAGCAGTTGAAGAACCTGGTGGACGAGACGAACCGCCAGTTTGGCCAGATCGACGTGCTGGTCTGCAACGCCGCCAGCAACCCGTACTACGGCCCGATGGCGGGTATTGAAGACGAGCAATTTCGCAAAATCTTCGAGAACAATGTGCTGGCCAACCACTGGCTGATTGGCTTCGTCGCTCCCCAAATGATCGCGCGCAAAGACGGCTCGATCATCATCGTCAGCAGCATCGGTGGCTTGCGCGGCACGCCGGTAATTGGCGCCTATGGCATCTCCAAAGCAGCGGATTTGCAGCTCGCCCGCAACCTCGCGCACGAGTATGGCCCGCACAACGTGCGCGTGAACTGCATCGCACCGGGCTTGATCAAAACCGACTTTGCCAAGGCACTGTGGGAAGACACTGAAGCGCTCAAACGGCGCACCGCCACCACGCCTTTGGGCCGCATCGGCGAGCCCGATGAGATTGCGGGTGCGGCGGTGTTTTTGGCATCGCAGGCGGGGTCCTATGTGACCGGGCAGACGATCGTGGTGGATGGTGGGGTGACGATCTGAATTAATTGGGGTCAGATTCCAATTAAGTATGCAAATTTGGAATAAATAATTGGAATCTGACCCCAATTATTTCACCCGATGCACACTTCTGCCTTAGTTCTTTTTTCAGGCGGACAAGACTCCGCCACCTGTCTGGCCCACGCGCTCGAAAAATACGAGCGCGTTGAAACGATTGCATTTGACTACCGCCAGCGCCATCATGTTGAGCTGGACTGCCGCTTGAACGTGCTGCGCGAGATCAAGGTGCAGTTCCCCGCGTGGGCAAAGAAGCTGGGAGATGATCATCTGCTGGACTTGGAGGTGCTGGGCAAAGTGAGCGAGACATCGCTCACGCGCGACACCGCTTTCAAGATGGAGCAAAGCGGCTTGCCCAATACCTTTGTGCCAGGGCGCAATTTGCTGTTTTTAACGCTGGCGGCAGCGGTGGCGTATCGGCGCGACTTGCAGGTGATCGTCACTGGCGTGTGCGAAACTGATTTCTCGGGCTACCCCGATTGCCGCGACGACACCATGAAGGCGATGCAACTCGCGCTGTCATTGGGCATGGACAAACGCTTTTTGATCGAGACCCCGCTGATGTGGATTGACAAAGCCGCCACCTGGGCTATGGCGCAACGCCTGGGCGGGCGGCCCTTGGTCGACTTGATCATTGAGCACACCCACACTTGCTACCTGGGCGACCGCGACCATCGCCATGCTTGGGGCTACGGCTGCGGCTCATGCCCTGCGTGTGAGCTGCGTGAGCGGGGGTTTGCGCGGTTTGTGCGTGCTGATTGAAGTCGTTTTAGATTTACCATAAATGCAGTGAAAATTTGATAAAAATTAACCTTTAAGTTAATTTTTTTGAAAAAATCAGACTTTTCAATAAAATATTAGATGTTTTTGGCCTCTAGCTCTCGTAATAGTTGCACAATAAGCTATTTATTATATAGCATTCAAGATTTCATGAACCCCAGATTGATCGGGTAGTCTGGTCTGCCGGCAGGCTCGCCAAAGTTGCGCAGATTGGGCAGGATGCCGTTCAATTCGACCGCTTCCACGCCGAACCACTGCGCCAGTGTGGCGGCATACTGATCGACCGAGGTGCTGGGCAGCAGGCGGCCTTGGCCAACGTGCCATTGATCCTCGGGGCCGGCAGTGTCACCCACGCTCACGGGTGGCGCAGCGCCGAAGAAGCGCGCCCCGTTGACGGCACCGCCCATCACAAAATGGTGGCTGCCCCAGCCATGGTCGGAACCGTCGCCATTCGATGACAGCGTGCGGCCAAAGTCCGAAGCCGTGAAGCTGGTCACCTTGTCGGCCACGCCGAGTTCCACCGTGGCGGCATGAAAGGCCGTCATGGCCTCGCTCACCGCCTGAAGCTGGCCGGGCTGTTTGGCCACCAGGTTGTCATGCAGGTCAAAGCCGCCGAGCTGCACCATGAAGACCTGGCGTTTGTTGCCCAGTGCGGTGCGGGCGCCAATCAGCCGGGCCACCATCTTGAGTTGGCTGGCCAGCGAATTGCCCGCAGGGAAAACCGTTTGCAGGTTGACCGCGCCAATGCCGTTGGAGACCTGCGCCTCGGCAGAAATCGCCCGGCGCGTCACGTTGTTATAAGTGTTCTCCAGGAGGTGGCCGCTGCTTTGCTGAATCAACTCGGCAAACGCGCTGCGCATTTTGGGCTCGTAAAAGAAGTTGTCACTCAAGGCTTTGGCCTTGACGGCCCCGGCGGCGCTACATTGGTATTGCAGGGCGGTGTCGCCTGCCAGAAACACACTGTTGCCCGCCAGCGAAATGCAGGTGAACAGCGAGTTGGTGTTGCCCGAGAGCGCCAGGTCGCCAATGTTGCCGCCCCAGCCAATGGTCGAGCCTTCGGGGGAGGATGACTGCCACACCGACTGCTGGTCGTTGTGCGAGAACAGCTTGGGCGGGCGCGGGTACTTAACGGTGTTGCCGCCAAAATATTCGGTACGGGTGAGCGGCACTACCAGCGGCCCAACGTTGAGTTGCACTGCTGCCTGGCCATCATTGAACAGCTTGCGCAGGCCGCCCATGGCTGGATGCAGCGCATATTGGCGGCCCTCGGGCAGGGCCGTGGTGGGCAGCAGTGTGGTGCCGGCCAATGCCGCCTTTTGCAGCACGATACCGCCCGCCGCAGCGCCTGCACCCGCAGCGCGGATGGCGCTGTACTTGGCGTAGCTGGCATCGTCATAAGTCACCACCGTGTTGCCGTAATCGTTGCCCCCCAGCAGGAACACGCACACCAGTGCCTTGTAGTCGGTGGCGGTGAAAGCCGCCGCTTCGCCGATGGCGGCGAGGTTGATGGCAAATGGCGCTGCGGTGCCTGCCAGCGCCAGCTGGCCGGTGCGGCGCAGGAACGCCCGGCGGGTGTGCTTCTCAAAATTGATGAAATTCATGGCGGGCTCCCTGATTATTTTTGCACGAGGTACTCGGCCGAGCACATCACGAACATGATCGCGCGGGCGACGTGGATTTGCTTGAAGTCGGCAGTGCTGTCAATCTTCAGCCGGTCAATGGCCAAGGCGTTAGTGATGAATGTCAGCGTGGCTGGAGACAATTGCCCGGCGCACAGAAGAAGATTCAAGCGCGCGACCAGAGCGGGGGTGTCGTGCGCCATCGCGAGTTCTGTTGTGTAGTCGGGCACCACAGTGGGCACCCAGTTCGGGGCGACGCTCGCATCAACGTTGTACGGCACCGACGGTGCATTGTTGTAATAGCCTCGGTTCACAATATTTTGCAGGTGAGTGATGTAGGTGTTGACCGTACTTTCATTGACGATCTGGAATTCTGGGGCCGTTGCTTTGCTGGCTGCCAGCGCTGTGGAAGGCGGCACATAACCGGGGCGGAAAAAGTTGAACACCGAAGGGGCCTGCAACGGGCTTTGCGACAGGGAGGTGGTGACATCCCAGGGTGTCAGGCCGGTCGGTATTTTCCAGAATCCGGCGATCGGCTTGAGCTTGAACGTGCGCGCCCACTGCGCGATGCGCAACACCGGTTCGCGCAACTTGCCGAAGGTCGTGGAGGTCAGCCCTGAGGGGTTGCGGGCCTCGTCATCCAGCAGGATGGTGCGAAACATATGGCCCAAGTCGCCACGAATACCCGCGCGGTTGGCATTGAAGGCGCTGGCCACTCTGGACACGTAGGCGGCGCTGGGGTTGCTGGTCACCAGGCGCTGGATCATCTGCCGGCCCAGAAACGGCCCCACGTTGGGGTGGTTAAACAGCGTGTCCAGCGCCAGGCGCAGCGATTCTGCGCCCGAGGTATTGGCCGCAATGGTGGTACCCAGAAACTTTTTTTCGAGTATTGAATGCTGGCGCGCGTCCAGCACCATCGGTGCGCGGGCCGCCTCGACGTTGTCGATAGTCTGGTTCGGCGGGTTGGGGTTGACACCTCGGGGGAAGCTCTTATTGGCGTCATACCCGGTGAACACGCGCGCCAGGTTGCTCACATCGAGTTGGGTGTAGCTGTCCAGCGGCGCGCCGGCCGCGTTGAGCTTAGCCGAGCCATCCAGATTGAGCTGGTTCACGCCGATGGAAAACAGTTGCATCACTTCACGCGCGTAGTTCTCATCGGGCAGCCGCCCACGGGCCGGGTCTTCCTTGCGGTTGCCCCGCGTATTCAGGTAGGCCCCCATGGTCGGGCTGAGCGTGATCTCCTCCAGCAGCGTGCGGTAGTTGCCAAACGCGTTGCGTTGCAAGATGTCCCAATGATTCGCCATGCCAGGCGCTGCCCAGTTCATGCTGTCGCCCACGCCATCGAGAGAGATCACGAAGAAATTGGACAGCGCCAAGGCCGTACGTTGCCGCACGGCATCCGGCGCGCCCATGAGCTGATACCACGCCATATTGTCGCCAGGGTAATTGCTGAAGAAATATTGATGGGTGTCGGTGACGGTATATCCCTTCAAGACCATCCAATCCCAGGCCAACTGCGCGACAGGCCGGGCCTGCTGCTCGTCCAGCCAAGTGGCATAGCCCTTCTGGCGAACCTCGGCAATTTCAAATTCCGATGCGGAGATTTGCGCTTGCAGCAGAAAGCGCACCGCCTCGGCATCGCTGTTGACCTTGACCCCCGCCAATTCAGCAGCAACCGCTTGCGCAAAATCCGCCAGTGTGCCGACGTTGACGACGCGGTTCTCGGTGATCGGCCCCAGCACGTAGACCCCCTGGCCCAGCACGGCCAGGAAGTTGCCAATGGCTGCATAGTGGCGAAAGATGATGTCGCCGTTGATGCGTGTGGTCTCGGGGCCGGGGAAGAATTCGGGGAATTTCGTCTCGGCCCAGTTCATCAGCTCATCCGGTGTGGGCAATCGCGCCGGGGCTTGCGACCGTACCTGCGGTTTCGACCGTGCCGCATCACCGCCCAGCATGGGCTTGTAAGGTGCCCGCGCTGCTTCGGAGCCCAGTCGGGCTGTAGCACCATTGCTATCGGTATCACCGCTGGTCTCACCGCCACCGCAGGCCGCCAGCAGCGTGGCCATGGCAACGGCCAAGGACAGCGGTGGCAGCGACGGTGGGGCAGCGAGTGGGGGTGAAGCGTCGTCCTGGTGCGACGGCTTGAGGCGTGATGGCTCGGGCAGGGTCATCACGTCATGGTCGATTGCATTCATCGCTTTCGCTCCCTGGTTTTTTGGCCGGAACACGCAAGTTCAGGCTAACTTGTAACCAATATACGCGCGATGCCTGAGCCTGTAAACCGCGTCCATCCTCAATAGTGATGAGATTGACGATGAGAAATGTCGGTAGGCGCTCAGTCTTTGGCTTGATCCAGCGCGAAATCGGCGATCTGCGCTGTGAGATGCGCCATTTGCGCATCCGTCAACGCCACCAGCGGCGCACGCACTCGGCGCCAGCCGGGGTCGTTGTTGAGGATCGCCATGATGCCTTTGAACGCCGCCGTCATGCCGTAGCCGTTCAGCAGGATGTCGGTGAAGGAATGGACGCGGGCTTGATCGCGCTGCGCCTGCGGCCCGTCAAACTCGGCCACCAGCCGCTGTAACAAACGCGGCATCACATTGCCCACGCCACTGACAGCACCCACTGCGCCTTGCGCCGCCAGTGTTTGCAGATCAGGCTCATTGCCCACCCACACTTGCAGCGGCGGCATGAAGGCATTGGCGAAAGCCAGCGACACGTCGCGCTGGCAACCGCTGTCTTTGATGCCGATGATGGTTTGCGGGTAGCGCTGCATCAGCGTTTGCACAACGTGATGGCTGAGCGCAACGCCTGAAACCTGCGGGATGTGGTACAGCACGATGTGCAGGCGATCATCTGCCACTTTGGCAATCACTTGGCTGTAAAAATCAATCACGCCCTGATCCGGCACGCCCTTCAAAAAGAACGGCGGCAGCAGCAGTACGCCAAACGCGCCCACCTGCACCGCGTGGCGCGTAAGGGCCACAGCATCGGGCAGCGCCGCGCAACTGGTAGACACCAAAATCCGCCCTGGAGGCACGCCACCGGCCATCAACCCATCAATCGCCGCAATACGCTCCGCCACGCTGAACGAAGGCCCCTCGCCCGTGGTGCCAAACGGCGTCACACCCACACAACCCGCGTCCAGCAGACTGCGCGCGTGCTGCGCGAAGGCGGGGATGTTGATGTCCAGATTCGCGTCGAGTGGCGTGAGCAGGGCGGGCCAGATGCCGCGGTAGGGGACGGTGTGGGTCATGCGAGCTAGAGTAATGGTGTTGAAGCGAATCAACCGAAAACCTCACTGTGCGAGCCAAGGCGGGCCAACCGCAGTGTGTCTTTATCGGGCTTGCGGTAAATGAGCACCAGATCGGGCTTGACGTGGCAATCGCGGTAGCCCAGCCACTCGCCGCTGAGGTCGTGGTCTCGATATCGCGCCTCCAGAGCCACGTCGTCCAGCAATGCCGTCAGGACGGCCATCAAATCGTCATCCAGTGTTTGGCGATGACGTCCTTTGGCTTAGCGTTTGTAATCGCGTTTGAAGGCGGCTGATCGGTCAATCGTCCGCATGCAAGTCAGCCATCAACGCCTTCACGCTGCCAAATCGCTTCCCCTTGCCAGCTTCCAGCTCGGCCATGGCTTTTCGGGTGGTCGTATTGGGGGCTTTGACTTCGAAGGGCAAACGACGTTCATCAGCAATGCGCAACATCAACAACCGAATCGCATCTGAAATAGAAAGGCCCATGGCGTTCAGCGCATCAGCAGCGCGATCTTTGGTGTCGG
>JANOTE010000549.1:0-1978 GCA_031416195.1 Rhodoferax sp. | reverse complement strand
GTAGCTGTACGCATTACAGCCTTACACTTTGTCGGCCAGCATGCCTAAACCCGCCAACGCCTCTTTGGACAACCTGACCCGCAAGGATCTGTTGCCAACCGCCCACTCGCTGGTGTGGGTGCTGTTGTTGTTTGGTTTGGCCATCGTGCTGTCGCGGCTGTACGCCGCGCCGATTGGCGCTGTGCTTGGCGACCACGGTCGCCTGGGTGTTGCGATTTTTTTTGCCACCACGGCGCTTGCGGTTGTGGTGCCGCTGTTCAGCAACCTGCCACTCGTGCCCTTCGCCGTGTTGCTGTGGGGGCCGTGGTGGACGGCCCTGATCATCATGGCCGGCTGGGTGGCGGGTGCGGCCATTTCCTTCGATCTGGCGCGCCGGGTGAGCCCGCTGCTGTTGCGGACATTTCCCAAGGTGACCCGGTATGCACGCATCGACCGTCTGATCCATCCGCGCCACCACCTGTTGTCGCTGCTGATCCTGCGCATGACGTTTCCGGCAGACATCCTGTCTTACGTACTGGGCCTTTTCAGCCACAAGACCACACGTTTTGAGAACGCGCTCTCCACGGCCATCGGCGGTGCTCCCTTCGCCGTGTTGTTCGCGTTTTTCCCAGCGCTGCCATTGACGCAACAGGCGCTCGTCGTGCTGGCATCCGCAGGGGCCTTCGCAATTTATGCGGTGTGGGTGGTACGCAGCCACCGGGTGGCTCCACCGTAGATCAGCAGGCCGTGCCGCGGGCACCCCGCAAAAATGGTCGAAAATGAACCTGTGAGTTAATTTTTTGGGAATTGAACGGAAAAATCGCAGATTTATGAATTAAATCTGCCTCTAGCTCCCGTATATATTGAATGACACTATATAATTAATATAGCATAAAATTGTTCAGAAGACGCCTACGGTCGATGACCGTTAGGAGCGAACCATACGTGAGGACAGTAACGCAGACCAGGCAACTGTGCTGGCTCGCTACAGTGTGTACGGCAACCGAATCCCCACCCAAGCAGGCGGAAAATCCTTGGTGTTTCGCGTCACCAACTGCCAGCCATTGACCCGCGCGCAGGCCCAGATCATGGCATCGGGCAGTTTGAGCCGGTGGCTGCGGCGTAAGTTGAGGCTTTCGATCAAAACAGCCTCACTCAAGCCCACGGTCTTGAAGTTGGCATCAATCGCAATACCGGTTTGCTCCTCAAGTCCGGGCGGCGCTTTGACTTGTGCCTCAACCCAGGTGGTCGGGCTGATGTAGGCCTGCGTGTAATGCTTCAGTTCGGTTTCGGCCTGAGGGATGCCGTTGAGAAAATCAATGACGATGTTTGAGTCGAACAGAGCGATCATGTGGGGGCGATCATTCAGGCCAATCTTCCATCACGTTATTCATCTCATTCGTCTCGAAGTGCCCGCTGCAAAGTCAAGCCATCCCGCTCAGGGGGCACGGCCTGGTCTTGAGCCCACAATCCAAAACCAGTGCCAGCCTGCGGAGTCGCCCGCTCAAGCATTTGGCTGACAGCGCGTCGTACCGCTTCTGCACGGCTCAAACCTTGGGACTTGGCCCAGGCATCCAATCGGCTGACTTGAGAGGCTTCCAATTCAATGATGGTTCGCATGATCTGAAGTTGGTAGACAAATGATGACGGCGTCATATATCAATTCCCACGAAATCACGCATCGCTTCATGCCGCTGCGTTCAACGCCAGCTTTTCCTCTTGCACTTGCACTTTCAATCCCACGCCGCTCAGCTTCAAGTTGCGAGCCTGACTCATCAATTGGTACAACTGAAGCGCCGCCGCCTGCGATGCCAGACCTGCGCCGCGCACGTTGGAAATGCAATTGCGCTGGGCATCGGTGCAGCCTACGCGCGGTGCCCAGGTCAGGTAAATACCCATGCTGTCCGGAGAACTCAAGCCGGGCCGCTCACCGATCAGCACCACCACCAGTTGCGCCGCCAGGCGCTCGCCAATGTCATCGCCTATGGCGACGCGGCCT
>JANOTE010000548.1:0-5504 GCA_031416195.1 Rhodoferax sp. | reverse complement strand
TGGTCTACAACCTGCTCAAAAAGCTTGGCTGCGACCAGGCGCAGGGCTACCTGATCAGCAAGCCCATGCCTGCCGCCGATTACACCGCCTGGCGCGAGCGCTGGAACAACCAGCTCGACACCAATCGGCGCGAATCGGGTTTGTCGATTCCCATCCCCTTGTATTGACCGCTGTATTAAAAGCCAAGGCGCAGCGTAGCCGTCAAGCTGCGTTCAAGGCGGTTAGGCGGTTAGGCAGTCATCAATTTCCCGAAACACGTTGATTGACCGGGTCTGGGCGCAAAGTCGCCGTCCACACGCAGCACTGCCTGACCAGTGTGAATGCACTTGAGCCTCGGTCAAAACGAGTCTCGTCCAACCCTGCACCCACCCAGCGTCGCTCGCTATCAGTGGCAACCAGACGCAGATCAAGCAGGCCTCGAATCTCCACAGCGCAAGCCGAATTTACCCACACCAGCACCGTAGCGCGCGCGAAATCACGAGGGCAGAAAAATTGAAAAAAGCAGCGATTTACCCTGGAGTGCACACGGCGAAAGAGGTCGAAAAAAGAATTGAGTTGTGAATTATTGAAGCTTTCTGAATCTATTTGAAAAGTATTTTCGTATTGAGGTGCGGCAGCAGCTTCAAGCCGTGTTTGGGCTGTTGCTGGCCCCAGCACGTTCGCACCAAGCCTTCAACCCCACTTTGAGCAGGAGCATCATTATGAAAATCTCTACCCGGGGGCCCGCCCAGGCCCTCAATACCTTGACCTTTGCCAGCCTTGCCGCCCTTGCCACGCTAGCCAGCGTAGGCGTATCCACAAGCCATGCCTCCAGCCACCGAGAGGCTCCCTTCATCACCACGCAGCCCAAGGTGGATGGCACCGACTTGTACCTCTTCAACAGCTACGAGACCGGCCGCTCTGGCTACGTGACGGTGCTGGCCAACTACCAACCCTTGCAAGCCCCGTATGGCGGGCCGAACTATTTCAAGATGGATCCCAACGCGCTGTATGAGATCCACATCGACAACAACGGCGATGCCAGGGAAGACCTGACCTTTCAGTTCCGCTTTCAAAACAATTTCAAGGGCATCACGCTGCCAATCGGTGGTCAAAACATTGGCATTCCACTGACGCAGGCAGGCCAGGTCAGCGCGCCCAATGCAGCCGCGCTGAACGTGAACGAGAAGTTCTCGCTCACCCTCGTGCGTGGCGACCGGCGCACGGGCGCAAGCTCGGTGGTGACGCAGGTCGGCACGGGTGCTGCGCTGTTTGACAAACCGTCTGACAACATTGGTACCAAAACCATTCCCGACTACCCGGCCTATGCGGCGCAGCATATCCACGGCATCAACATCCCTGGCTGCGCCACGCCTGCGCGCGTGTTCGTCGGTCAGCGTCAAGAAGGATTTGCCGTGAATCTGGGCGTGATCTTTGACTTGGTCAACGCGCCGGTTTCCGTCATCACCAACCCCGCGCTGATCAATGCGGCACCCAACCTGCTGGCCGATGCCAACATCACCACGCTGGCACTGGAGATTCACAAAAGCTGCCTGCTCAACGCCAACAGCACTGACCCCGTGATTGGCGCGTGGACGACTGCCAGCGTGCGCCAAAGCCAGTTGATCAACCCATCACCGCCCACCGGGCATCAAACTATGGTGACGTATGGCGGCGGCTGGGCGCAGGTGTCGCGCTTGGGTATGCCCTTGGTGAATGAGGTAGTGATTGGCCTGGGCGACAAAGACAAGTTCAACGGATCGGTGCCACGCAATGACGGCCAATTTGCCAGCTACGTGACGAACCCCACGCTGCCCGCGCTGTTGGAGATCGCGCTGGCGCTGCCGGGCATCGCGCCGACAAACTTCCCGCGCACCGATTTGGTCACCACCTTTCTGACCGGCATCCCCGGGGTGAACCAGCCGCAAAACGTGGTGGGCTCGGAGATGATGCGCCTGAACACCGCTATTGCCGCAGTGCCCTTCGCGCAGCAAAACCGGCTGGGGATTGTGGGCAGCTTGCTCACCAACGGCACTGACTTTGCCGGTTACCCCAATGGCCGGCGCCCGAAGGATGACGTGGTCGATATTTCGCTCGTCGCCGTGATGGGCGGGCTGTGCATGGCTAATGGCAACACCAACGCGCTGGGCTTGGGTGTCAACTGCAAGCCATCCGCCGTGCCCTTGGGTGAAACCGCCTTCAAATTGCATGACGCAGTGGATCAAGCGGTGCAACCGTTCTTGCCCGGCTTTCCGTACTTGAACACGCCTCTGCCTGGCGCGATGTAACGCTGTCCATCTTGGGGCACATCATGAAAAAATCACTCATTAGCGCAACACTCGGCGTGGCCCTATGCCTCTCGCAGGCTGCTGCCCAAGCGGGCATCATCACCTTTGAACCGCTGGATGAATTTGGCGTGGCGCAGGTGGACGGTGAGCAAACCACGGCGCAGGGTTTCAACCTGCGGCTGTCAAGCGGCAACGCCACCTCTTTCTTCATCGCGGGGTTGGAAGGCGCAGGCAGCTACGCCAGCAACGGCAGCCAAAGCCTGTATGCCGCCAACGATGCGGACGTCGTGCTCACTGGAATAGGCGGTGTCGCCTTCAATTTCGCATCGTTCGAACTTGGGGGTGGCAACCTGGCGTTTCTGGATCCAACGCAAATAGGCAATGTTCAGCCCTGGGCCACCCAGCTTGACTTGATCGGCTTATTGGCGGATGGCACGCAGTTGATGTCGAGCTTTTTGATTGACCCGCTGTCCGCTCGGCTGTTCACCTTTGCCGTGAACTGGAGCAACCTGACCGAAGTTCAATTCCGCGTGGCCGGTGGTGACTACAGCCTGGACAACATCAGTCTGCAAACTGTGCCCGAGCCGGGGTCACTGACACTGCTGGGGCTGGGCTTAAGCGGCATCATCGTGTCGCGACGGCTGCGTCAATCCATCGCGAAGCAGTGAAGTGTTGATATCACCGCAGCACGCCCTCACAAGATGTCTGCGGTGCCCAAAATGGCGGTGGACTGGCTTGACAGCACGCCGCCATTGCCTTGCACCAGCGCCGTCTTCGCATGGGCCACTTGGCGCGCACCGCATTCCCCGCGCAACTGCTGCACCGCCTCAATCAGGGCAAACATTCCGTACATGCCAGGGTGAACGCACGACAGGCCGCCACCGTTCGTGTTCACAGGCAATCTACCACCGGGGCCGATTGCACCGCCCTCCACAAACGCGCCAGCTTCGCCTTTTTTGCAGAAACCGAGGTCTTCAAGAAAGAGGAGTGTGTTGATGGTGAATGCGTCGTACAACTCCAGCAGGTTCATGTCCTTCGCTGAAAAACCCGCCATGGCATAGGCTTCGCGACCGGACTGGCTGGCAGCCGTCACCGTGAGGTCTGGCATGCTGGATATTTGCCGATGCCACACGGCCGTGGCATTGCCCAGCACATACACGGGCACTTGGGCCAAGTGCCGCGCACGATCCGCCCGCACCATCACATAGGCACCTGCGCCATCCGTCACCAGGCAGCAGTCGCGCACGCTCAAAGGGTCTGACACCATGCGCGCATTCAGCACATCATCGATGCTCAAAGGCTCGCGCATGAACGCCTGCGGGTTCAGTTGCGCCCAAGCCCGCGCGGCCACGGCCACCTCGGCCAAATGGCGGCGCGTGGTGCCAAATTCATGCATGTGGCGCGATGCGGCCAGCGCGTAGGCGGATAAAGGCTGCATCGGCTCATAGGGTGTTTCGAACGGCTGCGGATCCAGCCATTTGCGCGCTTTGGCAAGCTCTGCCCTGCCAAACTGTGCCGTGCGTTGCACGCTGCCGTAGCACACCAGCACTGCGTTGCACTGGCCCGATTGCAGCGCCTGCATGGCGGGCAGCAAATGCGCGATGAAGCTGGAGCCGCCCAGCATCGTGCCATTGACATAGCGCGGGTTCAGACCCAAATATTCGGTGACGGGCAGCGTCCACATCGTGGAGGTGACGCTGGCGGTACATAGACCGTCGATATCGCTCATCTTCAGGCCTGCATCCGCCACCGCCGCGTGGGCCGAGCGGGCCAGCAGCTCCATGTCGGTGAAGCCGTGGGCTTCACCAAATCCGAACGTACCGACGCCGACGATGGCCGCACTGCCACGCAGCGCCTTAAGTTCAGCCGACACGGCGCTCATGACTCGCCGCCTTGCGATATGGCTGGATCAATGGAATCAAACACGATGAGCCCCAAACCGTCTGTCACCTGAACGCGCGCCCTTACCCGCATACCAATGCGCACTGCGTCAGGTGGCTGCGGGGTGACGCGGCTCATCAAACGAACGCCTTCGTCCAGGTCGATCAGGCTCACGTTGTAATCACCGCCCGCATCGGTTTTGCGCCGTACGGTGGTTACCGCATAGACCGTACCGTGACCGCTGGGCGTGACCCAGACCGGATCAGGGGCACCGCAATGCGGGCAGATTTCACGCGGGAAGTAGATGTGTTGGGCGCATGCGTTGCAGCGTTGAATCAGGAACTTGCCCTGACTTAGCTGTGCTTGATGTTGATTCAAGATGCCAGTGGAAGCCATCACACCGGATCCCACGAGAACACGTCAGCCGAACGATCCAGCCCATAAAAGCTGGCCTTGAGCGCAGGCAACGCGTGGCTGGCGATGCTTTCGGGCGTCCAGCCCTCACTGCGTTGCACCGAGCGAATTGGGCGTGGCTGGCTCATCAAAAAAATCTCGTTATTGCGCACGGCAAACACCTGGCCGTTCGCGTCAGCGCCTGCGTCACTGGCGAGGCAAACGGCTAGCGGCGCGATCTTGGCAGGCGTCATCTGCTTGATGCGATCAACGCGTGCCTGTTGCTCGGGCGTGTCGGTAGGGATCGCCCCAATCATGCGACTCCAGGCGAACGGTGCAATGCAATTCGAGCGCACGTTAAAGCGTTGCATATCCAACGCGATGGACTTTGACAAGGCCATCACCCCGAGCTTGGCCGCCGAGTAATTCGCCTGGCCCAGGTTGCCCACCAAGCCCGAGGTGGATGTCATGTGGATGTAGTTGCCGCTGCCTTGCTCTTTGAAGTGCAAGGCGGCGGCGCGGCTCACGTGGTAAGCACCGTAAAGATGGACTTTAATGACTGCATCCCACTCATCATCCGCCATTTTGAAAAAGAAACGGTCACGCAGAATGCCCGCGTTGTTCACGACCACATCGATACGGCCAAAGGCATCCAACGCGGTCTGAACGATATTGCCGGCCGATGCGGCCTCGCTCACGCTGTCGGTGTTGGTCACGGCCTCAGCACCCAGCGCCTTAATTTCGTTAACCACCGCCTGCGCAGGATCAGCGCTGTGCCCATCGCCCGCGACCGACGCGCCAATGTCGTTCACCACCACCTTTGCACCCTCACGCGCAAACGCCAGCGCCAAGTCGCGCCCAATGCCGCCACCTGCGCCTGTGATGACGACGACCTTCCCCTGAACCATCTTGCCCATCACATTTCCTTTCGCATGGCAATTCGCATTGTGATAATTGGAATCT
>JANOTE010000547.1:0-3619 GCA_031416195.1 Rhodoferax sp. | reverse complement strand
TCTGACATCAAGCTGGAGCGTGCGACCTACGTGCTCAAACCGTTTGATGCGACAAGTGGCGAAACCGTTAAAAACGCAGTCGCTGCCGCCGTTGCAAAGTTGCTCGAAATCGCGAAAGTTCACTCAGTTGCAACGGACGACGCTAAAGTGCTTTGACCCACGGATGGTGATTTGCGTTCGCGTGGTGTTTCAAAAATTCGCGGGTTTCATCGGTAAGCATCCCGTGGCCATGCATCTGCGTGATCTGAGTACCACCGAGGTCGTTCAGCTCCAACATCAAAGGCCCGCTGTCGGTCAGCGCAAAATCCCAGTGGTGGACTTTCATCAGCGGGAAAACCAGGCCGGCATGCTGGCAAGCTTCCAGCACTTGTTGCCAACCCGGCAACCGAAAACCTGCGAAAGCGACACCTGAGTCAGGGTGATTCAAAAAGACCTTGGTTGTAGGCCATAGCCCACCGACGACAGTTTCGATCTCGCCGGTTGCAAGATCCACATTCGCCAGCAGGTTGCCATGGTTTCCCACCCCAAAGTTGTCGGTGTAATTGGGTGCCATCGCAATTTTCCAAATTGCCCTGATCGGTCGCACACCTTCAGGCCCATTCAGGCAGACGATCCTCACACCGCAGATCGCAGCCCAGCCTGTGAGCTTAAGGATTTCCGGCGCAGGTGTCAGTGCAGCTTGAAACAGGTAGCCACACTGGGGCTTGTGATAGCGATGATCCACGGTTGATGTGAGTTGCTTCAGAAAGTCCTCCATCAAGATGGTTTTGCCGTCAAGCAAAACCACGCAGTCGCTCGCACGGTCATAGGCCACAAGGAAAGCGGCACCGTAGCCACTCTGGGAGAAGGCGGGCTTGCCAAACAACGGGTAATTTGAGGTGTCACGCAAGAAGTCTCTGGCTTTTTCTACGGTCTGAAGGTGAATGCCAAGCGCGGGTGAAATACGGTCTGCAAGGTGAAAACAGGCCTGCACCGGGGCCACTGGCAATCCTGCTGTCGAGGCCAGTTGTGTGAACACACACTTATCCCAAGCGGGTAAAACTGCATACCTGGGGTTCAGCGCCAGGCTAAATTCTTGTAACAGGCGCCACCCCAGAAAGTCTCTGCGGCCACCGCCTTTTAGATAGCTGTCGTCATACAGCTTGTGCCAGTAGTAATCGGTGATTCCGCACTGTCCGCCGGAAGTTTTCAGTGCTTGAATTTCACGAAGCTGTGCAAGAAGGCTTTTGCCAGTCTGCTGCTGTGCCAGTGCTGCCCATTCCCGATATTCCTTGAACTGCGCCATGCGACGCTGAAACTGGTTTTCGCGAGCGTTGAGCATGCCCTATTTTCCTTCCATCATCTGGTGAATCACAGGATCCATGAAAGGCGTTCGAGCCAAAAACTGTGGCACGCCAAGGTCGGCCTCTGTGTTCAGCTCCATCAGCACCGGCCCTTCGCGGCAAAACGCCACATCCCAATGCTGCAATCGCAGGCCTGGGAAACAGGTGGCGGCAGACAGGCACATCGCCATCGCCCGATCCCAATCGGGCAGCGTTTTGCCGCACAGCGCCTGCTGGGTGTCAGGGTGATGCGTCACGCTTTTACCGACAGGCCACAGGCCGGTCACCACGCGCTCGATGCGCCCGGTGTGTTTGTCCAGAGCGGCAAGAAGGTTACCGGTGGATCCCATGTGAAAGTTGTCGGTGATATTGTGCGCACGGGCTATTTTCCAGAACGTCATGTGTACTTTGGGGCCTTGGGATGTCACGGCCACGATCACACGCACGCAACTGGTGGTGCTGCCTGTCCACTGCTTCACGTCATCGTGGGGCTCAAGTGGGCGTTGAAACAGCATCCCTGAATACTGAGGCCGCAGGCACTCGCTCAACAGATCAGCCAAAGCGACATGCTTCCCATGGACATCAACAAAGCTTTTGCGCGACGGGTCGTAGGACTCCAGCAGAAAAGTGCCCCGCCCATAACTGCCATGAATCGGCTTGATGAAGACCGGAAAAGGCATGGAATTCGTCAAAAAATCCTCCAGCGCTTCGCGCGTTGCCAACGACACCTCGGCTCCGATGCGCCGCTTTTTGGGGGAAAACGTTGCGATGGTCTGAGGGATGGCAAAGCCATATTGCTGCAGCAGCGCATAGTTCAACACTTTGTCATTGGCGGTAGCGCGCCAATAGGCATGGTTCAGACGCAGGTCGATGGCTGTACTGGCGCGCCAGCCTACGCAGTCCAATTTGCGTTCGGATGAAAAATACGCGTCGTCGAACACTTCAAATTCATAGTATTCCTCAACGCCCAATCGTTGCGGGCTGCGGGCGAGTTGGAGAATCTCGATGAGCTGTCGAACGTATGTCTTACCGGTGCGCTGTTTGACCGCGCTGGCGTAGCTGACGAGCTTGCGAATTCGAGACATGGTCAGCTTGGGTTAAAGGCAAAAAATAGCAGCATTGTTGAAGGCCAGGATACTAACTTATCTGCTTGCGCCACAAACGATAGCGTGAGCATGTAGTCCAAAATCGCGTTCATATTAATAAGACAAGTGTTCTTACGGAGTTTCACTTGCCCCCGTGACCCCAATTCTTCGATTGATCTAAAGTAATCATGGTTAAACTTCAAGGCGAATATTGCCCATTTTGCAATGGTAAAAAACTAGTTTCGTTCAGTGCCGCGGCCCATGACGCACCTCCCAAGACCGTCAGCATCATTGAGTGTCAAACATGCCAAGCCGGATGGCAGTGGCCGTTAAAACAGACTGAAACTCAAAGTGTCATTGACTTCGAGAATAACTACGTTCAGCACTCGCAGGGGAGTTATTTTGACCCAGTGAAGCGAGACTCTGTCGCCCGTTTTCAATGTACCTTTCTGGAGGGTATGGCGCAGCAGCCTGGGCGACTTCTTGATGTGGGGTGTGGCGACGGCAACTTCTGTCGAGCTTTGGCGCAACGGGGCTGGGACGTACTGGGGCTTGACCCAGCGCTCCCCGCTGAATCAACCGAAGTGTATGCCTCAGGACAACTTCGGTTAACGCGCAGTGGCCTGTCCGATCTTGCCGACTCGGAGCTGTTTGACATAATCACTCTTTGGGATGTTGTTGAGCACGTTGAGCTGCCGCAGCAACTGATTGCATTGGCTGCCTCGCGCTTGGCACCAGGCGGGCGACTGGTCGTTGAGACTGGTAATTACCAATCTGCGGCTCGTGTAATGAATCAACATTCATGGTGGAACTTTCAAATTGACCATCGCTGGTACCTTGCGCCACCCCAGTTGAGTGCGATGCTTTCGCAAGCGGGTTTGGGGCGCATTGAATTGATTGACCACGTACTACGCCCTTGGTGGAAGGGCAAATCTGGCGTGTCACCACAGACACTGTTAACACTGGCCAAGACAGCCATCAAAAAACCCTGGCGAATGCCCGAATCGCTGCGCATTCATCGAGAATTGAATGCCTGTCATGCGGCGTGGAAGGACTGGGGTGGTTTGGAAATTATGACAATGGTTGGACGAAAGTAGCAGACGCGATGGCACACAAACCATCTGCGTGCAGCACTGCTCACTGTTTAATTATCATGTTTTGTACGGTGAGTTTCCCGTCCCCAAATGACACTCATCAATGGAATAGATCGGC
>JANOTE010000546.1:0-1760 GCA_031416195.1 Rhodoferax sp. | reverse complement strand
ACGGTGGCTATTCGCCGCAACGATGGCGGAGTGATTGGCACCTGACCGCCGAACTTGATCGCAAAACTTGATGGCTCGGCTTGGCGGCACCTGCACCCCATGAACGGCTCCGAGCCGTTCATGGTAGTAAAATAAGGCTTTTTCCCTTATGGAATATAGATAGTTTGCTATGTATAATATATCAAACTATGCGGCAGCCGGTTTCACAGCCAGTTCAGTCCCCAAGGCAGGATGGGCAGAGTGGGCCGGGACGGCATCACCCTCATCCACCTGTTCTTTGCCAACGGTCTTGTTCGCCCCCGGCACAGACCGGCGGGCAAACAGGGTGTACATGGTGGGCACCACAAAAATGGTGAGCAAGGTGCCCAGCGACATGCCGCCCACGATCACCCAGCCAATCTGCTGGCGGCTCTCGGCGCCGGCGCCGGTGGCAAAGGCAAGCGGCATGGCACCCAGCACCATGGCGCCGGTGGTCATCAAAATCGGGCGCAGGCGCTGGGTGGCGGCTTTCACCAAGGCCTCTTTCATCTCCAGGCCCTGCTCACGCAGCTGGTTGGTGAACTCGACAATCAGAATGCCGTGCTTGGTGATCAGGCCCACCAGCGTGATCAGGCCAATCTGCGAGTACACATTGAGCGACCCGCCTGACCATTGCAGCGCCAACAGCGCGCCAATCATCGACAGCGGCACCGACAGCATGATCACCAGCGGGTCGATAAAACTCTCAAACTGGGCCGCCAGCACCAAAAAGATGAACAGCAGCGACAGGCCAAACACAATGATCAGCGAGCCCTGCGAATTTCTGAACTCGCGCGAGGTGCCGTTCAAGTCGGTGCTGTAGCCGGGCTTCAAGACTTTGGCGGCTGTGACGTCCAGAAAATCCAGCGCCTGGCCCAACGAATAATCGGCTGCCAGGTTGGCCGTGATGGAGACCGAGCGGCGCTGGCTGAAATGGTTGAGCTCACGCGGCGCCACCGATTCACGCACCTTGACCAGCGCGGCCAGCGGGATCATGGTCTCGTTGCGGCCGCGAACGAAGATTTTCTCAATGTCATCCGGAATGGCACGTCCACTGGCTGCCGTTTGCACGATGACGTCAAACTGGTCGCCTTCGCGCTTGTAACGGGTGACTTGCCTGCCGCCCAGCATGGTCTCGACTGCGCGCGCAATCGCGTCCACGCCCACGCCCAGGTCGGCCGCCTTGTCGCGGTCCACGTCGATTTTCAGCTCGGGCTTGTTCAGGCGCAGGTCAATGTCGGCACTCAAAATGCCGGGGTTTTTGGCGACCTCGTCCATGAACTGCCGCGTGGTGGCCGCCAGATTTTGATAGCTGTCGGATGTGACGATCACGAAGTTGATCGGCCGCTCGCGAAAGCCCTGGCCCAGCGAGGGTGGCGTGATGGGGAACGCCGTCACACCCGGCAGGCCCGCCAGCTTCGGTTGCAATTCCCGCGCGATCTCCAGCGTGGTGCGCTTGCGCTCGTCCCAGTCAATCGCGCGCAGAAATACGTTGGCCTGCGACACCGTGGGGTTGCCCACCGTCACAAAGATGCGGTCAAACTCCTTGTACGGCTGGCCCAGGCGCTCTACCGCGTTCACATAGCGCTGGGTGTAGTCCAGCGTGGAGCCGTCGGGGGAGGTGACCACCACCAGAATCTGGCCGCGGTCTTCCAGCGGGGCCAGTTCGCGCTTCATGTTGGGCAAGATGGTGTAGATGCCAATGCCTGCGGCCACCATCACGCTGACGATGATCCAGCGGG
>JANOTE010000545.1:0-7597 GCA_031416195.1 Rhodoferax sp. | reverse complement strand
GCCCCGACAGGTCAATGACCACGCGCGACAGGGCTTCGTCCAGTGGCACGTAGGCGTGGCCGTAACGGCAGATGCCTTTTTTATCGCCGACCGCCTTGTGCACCGCCTGGCCGAAGGCAATGCCCACATCTTCCACCGTGTGATGGCCATCGATGTGAAGGTCACCTGCCGCCTGAATGTCCAGATCAATCAAGCCGTGGCGGGCGATCTGGTCGAGCATGTGGTCGAAAAAACCGATGCCGGTGTTCAGGCTGGCAACACCTGTGCCGTCCAGATTCACCTTGGCGGTGATTTTGGTTTCAGCCGTGTTGCGGGATACCTCGGCCGTACGCGGGGCGGTGGAATGTGCAAGCGAGATAGTCGTCATGGGGTGGTCAAAGTGATTCTTGAAGGGCTGTCAGCATTTGCCGATTTTCGCTGGCGGTGCCGACGGTCAGGCGAAGGCAATTGGCCAGCAATGCATGCATTTTAGAAACGTTCTTGACCAGCACGCCTTTGGCCTTCATGCCGTCAAAGGTTTTCGCCGCGTCGGCAACCCGCACGAGAATCATGTTGGCATCACTGTTCCAGTTTTTCACACCCGGCATATCACGAAGTGATTTTAAAAGAATAGCGCGCTGGTCAATCAATTCAAGAGCCTGGGCCTTGAAAACCTCGGCATGCTCCAGTGCGAACAGCGCACATTCATAGTTCAGCACACTGATGTTGTAGGGCGGGCGCAGCTTGTCGATCTCGGCAATCAGTGCCGTCACACCCATCATGTAGCCAATGCGCACTCCGGCCAGGCCGAACTTGCTCAGGGTGCGCATCAAGAGCACGTGAGCGTGCAGCCCGGGCTCATCGCGTATTTTGTCGATCCAGCTGCGCGCGGCAAAGGGCTGGTAGGCCTCGTCCATCACCACCAGACCACCCTGCGCTCCTTGCAGCGCGATGATGTTTTCAATCGTCTTGTCGTTCCACAAATTCGCGGTGGGATTGTTGGGATACGCGAGGTAAACCAATGCGGGTTTGTGCAGGCTGATGGCCGCCAGCATGGCAGCCTCATCTAATTCAAAATCGGCGGTAAGCGGCACACCCACGTAGCGCAGGCCCTGAAACGTCGCGCTCATCGCATACATCACAAAGCCCGGCTCGGGGGCCAAAATCATGGGCGGCTGACCGCTCGGGTTCTGCGATGCGGGCAGATCAACCGCCATCGCCAGGAGTGAAATCAGCTCGTCCGAGCCGTTGCCCAGCATCAGGCCGTAGCCCGCAGGCATGTTCGCGTAATCAGCCAGCGCCTTGCGCAAAACGTCAACGCGGCTGTTCGGGTAGCGGTTCAGTGCCAGTGCGCCCAGGCGCTTGCCCAATGCCGCCTGCAGATCGGCGGACAAAGTGTGCGGATTCTCCATCGCATCGAGCTTGACCATCCCGCGCGAATCCTGGATCGCGTAGGCGTGCATGGATTGAATGTCTTGGCGCAACCTTGTTTTGACGAGGGTCGCGATCAGATTTTCAGGTGAACTCATTCTTTAAAACCGAAGAATTTATTTGAGGTCAGATTCCAATTAATTATGTGAATCGTGCATAAATAATTGGAATCTGACCCCAATTTTTAATTTTGTTTTCCAACCTATTTTTTCAACCGCATCTCCGCTGCCCGCGCATGTGCCTGCAAGCCCTCACCATGTGCGAGCACCGACGCGATTTTTCCGAGCAGTTGCGCGCCTTGTTCGCTGACTTCGATCAGGCTGCTACGTTTCTGGAAGTCGTACACGCCCAGCGGGCTTGAAAACCGCGCGGTGCCGCTGGTAGGCAGCACGTGGTTGGGGCCAGCGCAATAGTCACCCAGGCTCTCGCTGGTGAACGCGCCCAGGAAGATCGCGCCAGCGTGTTTGAGCAGCGGCTCCCAGCGGTGCGCATCAAGGCTGCTCACTTCCAAGTGCTCAGGCGCGATGCGGTTGCTGATGTTGCAGGCCTCTTCCATGCTGCGGGTATGAATCAACGCGCCTCGGTCGTTGAGTGACTTGGCAATGATCGCCGCGCGGGGCATCTCGGGCAGCAGGCGGTTGATGGATAGCTGCACCTGGTCGATGTAGGCGACATCTGGGCAGAGCAGGATGCTTTGCGCCATTTCGTCGTGCTCGGCTTGGCTGAACAAATCCATCGCCACCCAATCTGGCGGTGTGGTGCCATCGGCCAGCACCAAAATTTCGCTCGGCCCGGCGATCATGTCAATGCCCACGATACCGAAGACGCGGCGCTTGGCAGCGGCCACATAGGCGTTGCCGGGGCCGGTGATCTTATCGACACGCGGCACCGTCGCTGTGCCGTAAGCCAAAGCGCCTATGGCCTGTGCGCCGCCAATGCAGAACCCGCGCGTAACCCCCGCCACGTGCGCAGCGGCTAACAGCAAACTATTGGAAGCGCCGGGGTTGGGCACCACCATGATGATCTCCCCCACGCCCGCCACGTGCGCCGGGATGGCATTCATCAGCAGGCTGGACGGATAGGCTGCTTTCCCACCCGGCACATAAATACCTGCGCGGTCAATCGGTGTGACTTTTTGGCCCAGCAGGCTACCGTCGTCGTCGCGATAAGACCAGCTTTCGCCACTGACTTTTTTTTGCCGCTCGTGGTAGCTTCGAATCCGGTCAGCAGCGCTTTGCAGGGCGTGGCGCTGCTCAGAAGTGATCGATTCAAACGCGCGCTTCAATTCAGCTTGCGTCAACTCCAGCGACTTCACGCTGGGGGCATTCAGCCGGTCAAAGCGGTTGGTGTACTCCAGCACCGCTTCGTCGCCCCGGCGTTTGACATCCGCCAGGATGTCTGCGGCAACACGGTCAACTGCCTCATCGTCTTGCGATGACAGATGCAGCCGTGCCTGAAAGTCAACCTCAAAATTGATGCCAGTGGTGGCGAGACCGGCAGGAGAAGCTATCAAAGTCATATCAACAGAACTCTTTAATTAGGTACTTCTGGCAGTCACAGCTGTTGCAAACGCGTCAATGATGTGGCGAAGCGGTTCCTGCTTTAGCTTGAGTGCGGTTTGGTTCACGACCAGGCGCGCACTGATGTGCATGATGTGCTCCACCTCCACCAAGTGGTTCGCCTTCAAGGTGTTGCCGGTGGAGACCAAATCGACAATTGCATCGGCAAGACCTGTGAGCGGTGCCAGTTCCATGCTGCAGTAAAGTTTGATCAAATCGACGTACACGCCTTTGGAGGCAAAAAACTCGCGCGCAATCGCCACGTACTTGGTCGCAACTTTGAGGCGGCTGCCTTGCTTGACGGCGCGCACATAGTCAAAATCAGCCCGCGCTGCGACGCTGATGCGGCACTTGGCAATCTGCAAATCCAACGGCTGATAGAGCCCCGCCGTGGTTGTGCCGCCTTGCCACTCCGCAGCGTGTTCGATCAGCGTGTCTTTACCTGTGATGCCCAAGTCTGCGCCGCCGTATTGAACATACGTTGGCACGTCCGTCGCGCGCACCACCAGCACGCGCACATCGGGTTGGTTGGTGGTCAAAATCAACTTGCGTGATTTTTCCGGGTCTTCCAGAACCTCAATACCCGCCGCTTTGAGCAGCGGCAGGGTTTCCTCAAAGATTCTCCCCTTCGAGAGCGCAAGCGTGATCATTTCACTCTTTCGATATCGGCACCGAGCCCGTGCAGCTTGGCTTCCAGCCGGTCATAGCCGCGGTCTAGATGGTAAATGCGATCCACCACTGTTTCACCGCTGGCCACCAGCCCGGCAATCACCAGCCCGGCAGACGCGCGCAGGTCGGTCGCCATCACGCTCGCGCCCGACAGTTTTTCAACGCCTTCAATCACCGCCACTTTGCCGTCGACCACGATGTTGGCACCCAGGCGCATCAGCTCATTGACGTGCATGAAGCGGTTTTCAAAAATCGTCTCCGTCACTCGGGCGGTGCCGATGGATATCGCATTGAGCGCCATAAACTGCGCCTGCATGTCGGTGGGGAAGCCGGGATACTCCGTGGTGCGGTAAGTTTGCGCTTTCAAGCGACCCAGTGATTTAACGTGTACGCCGTTGGGCAACGCCACCACCTGCGCACCGGCTTCAAGCAGTTTTTCAATCACGGCATCCAGATGATCAGCCCGTGCGTCTTTGAGAACCACATCGCCGCCGGTTGCCGCCACAGCGCACAAAAACGTTCCCGCTTCGATGCGATCCGCCACCACCTGGTGGGTGCAGCGGTGCAGCTTTTCCACGCCCTGAATACGAATGCGGCTGGTGCCGTGGCCTTCAATCTTCGCGCCCATTTTGATGAGCATTTCGGCCAGGTCAGGAATCTCGGGCTCGCGCGCGGCATTCTCCAAGATGGTTTCGCCATCGGCCAGCGTGGCGGCCATCAACAAGTTCTCAGTGCCGGTGACGGTCACCATGTCAGTCGTGATGCGGGCACCCGTCAGACGGGTTTTGCCCGTGGGTAAACGCGCCAACAGGTAGCCATGCTCGACGGTGATCTCAGCACCCATCGCAATCAAGCCTTTGATGTGTTGATCGACCGGGCGCGAGCCAATGCCGCAGCCACCCGGCAATGAGACCGTGGCCTTACCAAATCGCGCCAGCAATGGCCCGAGCGCAAGCACGGAGGCGCGCATGGTTTTGACCAGCTCATACGGAGCCTCGGGCGTGGTCAACGCACTGGCATCGATGCAAAACGTACCCTGCGTTGGCTGTTCCACCGCAACGCCCATGTTGCGCAACAGCTTTTGCATCGTCAACACATCTTGCAGGCCTGGCACATTGGTCAGCGTGACGGGCTCTGCCGTCAGAAGCGCAGCGCACATCTCGGGCAGTGCCGCGTTTTTTGCACCGCTGATCTGCACGTTGCCGCACAATTTGCGGCCGCCACGAATCAATAACTTGTCCATCGCATCAATTTCCAGCGGCCCATTCGGCGGGCGTGTAGGTTTTCATGGACAGAGCGTGAACCTCGTCCGTGTGCATTTTTGCACCCAGCGTCGCGTAGACGCGCTGGTGCCGCTGAATCGCGCGCTTGCCCTCAAACTCAGACGAGACGATGGTGGCGGTCCAATGGCGGCCATCGCCATCAAGCTCGCACAGGGAGCAGTTCAGGTTTGCGGTGATGATGGCTTTAAGTTCTTCAGCGGTCATGATGTTGGATAGGATTAACTGCGGATTTTGTAGCCGATGCGAAGCAAGTGAATGGTGGCGGCACTGACCAAAATCAACGTAGTTGCCACCACTGCAAAACTCAACCAGGGCGAAACATCGCTCACGCCAAAAAAACCGTAGCGAAAGCCGTCGATCATGTAGAAAAATGGATTCAGGTGGCTCACGCCTTGCCAGAACTTGGGCAGCGAATGAATCGAGTAAAACACGCCGCTCAAAAACGTCATGGGCATGATGACAAAGTTTTGAAACGCCGCCAATTGATCGAATTTCTCAGCCCACAGGCCCGCAACCAATCCTAACGTGCCCATCAACGCTGCTCCCATCACGGCAAAGACAAATATCCACAGCGGTGCTACGAAACTGACATCCGTAAAAAACGCCGATACCGCAAACACGCCGATGCCCACCACCAGGCCGCGCACCACCGACGCACCCACATAGGCGACATACCAATTCAAATACGACAGCGGCGTTAGCAGCAAAAACACCAAATTGCCCATCACCTTGCTCATGATGATCGAAGATGAACTGTTGGCAAATGCGTTTTGCAGCACACTCATCATCGCAAGGCCAGGCACCAGGAACGCGGTGTAGCTGATCTTGTCGTACACCTTGACGTGGGCTTCCAGCGCGTGGCCGAAGATCAATAGGTACAGCAAGGCGGTCAGCACTGGGCCTGCGATGGTTTGCGCCGCCACTTTCCAAAAGCGCAGCGTCTCTTTGTAGAGCAGTGTTTGCCAACCCGTCATGCTGCAAGCGCCAGTTTCGGTTTGACGGCACCCGCCATCACATCGAGAAACACATCCTCAAGATCCGCCTTGCGAATCTCTACATCTTCGGCCACAAGCCCGGCTTGACGCACCGCCGCCAGATAGCTTTCGATCTCTGCCGCATCGTGCGCGGGGAACTGGACGATGCGCCCGGTGATGCGGGCTTTGGCTTTCAGCGCGGGTGGCAGTTCGCTGTCTATCTTGAAGCGCAGCACATTGCTGGATGCAGCCTTGAGCAACTCCGACGTGGTGGCCAGCGCCACCACTTTGCCAGTCTTGAGCATGGCGATGCGACCGCACAAGGCTTCGGCTTCTTCCAGGTAATGCGTGGTGAGCAGCACGGTGGAACCCTCTTTGTTGAGCCGGGCGATGAATTGCCACAGCGCTTGGCGCAACTCCACGTCAACGCCCGCAGTGGGCTCGTCCAGCACGATCACAGGCGGTTTGTGTACCAACGCCTGGGCCACAAGCACCCGTCGCTTCATGCCGCCCGAGAGTTGCCGCATGTTGGACTCGGCCTTGTCGGTCAAACCCAGGTTATGCAGCAGCTCATCAATCCAGGCCCCGTTGTTCTTGATGCCAAAGTAGCCCGACTGGATGTGCAAGGCCTCGCGCACATTGAAGAACGGGTCAAACACCAACTCTTGCGGCACCACGCCGAGATTGCGACGTGCGTTGGCGTAGTCTTTTTGAACATCGCTGCCCAGCACCGACGCGGTTCCACTGGTGGCGCGCGTCAGGCCCGCCAGAATGCTGATCATGGTAGTTTTGCCCGCGCCGTTGGGGCCTAGCAGGCCGAAGAACTCGCCTTGTTCGATATCGAGGCTGACATCGTCCAGCGCCAAGAAGCTAGAAGCGTTACTGGCAGATTTTGGGCCGCGAGGCGAGGGGTAGGCCTTGGAGACTTGCTTGAACGAAATTGCGGGCATGAGGCCTGTCTGGTGAAACCCTCTATTCTAGCCCGCCATTCCTTTTAGCGCGCCTCAGGCGGTACGCAATTTCTGGTCGCTGGCAACAGTTCCGCAACGCCGTACAAGCCCGCCAAATCCAACAGTTGCTTGGGCAAGCCCGTCACCTGCAACTGTTTCCCGACGGACTGACATTGGCGGCGCAACTCCAGCAAAACCGCCAATGCGGATGAATCAAACCGCTGCAACGCCGCACCGCTCACCACCACTTGCGGGGCAGACTCGCAAGACAAACCTTGCACCATCGTCTGTAGGCAGGCCGATGCTTGCTCTTGCGTCAACTCAGCGGGTAAGGCGATCACACTCAAGCCTTCTTGGCAGCAGCGTTGGCTTTGTTGCGCTCGGCCAGCGTACTGATCAGACCATCAATCCCTTTGGCGTTGATCTCCTGAGCGAACTGGCTGCGGTAGGTTTCCACCAACCAAATTCCCAGCACATTCAGGTTGTAGATTTTCCAGCCCACGCCTAAGCCAGGTGTTTTCTCCAAACGGTAGTCGAGCTGAATCGGATCGCCCCCGCCCCTGATTTCGGTTTTGACGATCACTTCCTTGTCTTCAGGTGCAGCGCGAAACGGCTTCACTGTGATCACCTGATCGCTCACCTGGGAAAGAGCCCCTGAGTAGGTGCGAACCAGCAACTTCTTGAATTCGTCCTGCAAGCGTTTCTTTTGCTCCGGCGTGGCCTGGCGCCAAGCGGGGCCGACAGCGGAAGCC
>JANOTE010000544.1:0-2198 GCA_031416195.1 Rhodoferax sp. | reverse complement strand
AAACTGCATTGTCAGCCCCATGAATTTGGTGACAGCAATGACAAATTTCTCGCAGATCGAATGCAGAAGTCCACCGCATTGCTGAACCTAGCCGTGTCGACGATTGAGCGATGGAGTCAAGTCAAGAGGTCGCGTTATGGTGAAACACCCACAAGCTATTGGAGTGGATTCCTGCGCGAAACGTCCTACAACGACGTGCATAGCCAAACCGACCATCGGCACCTGGATAGCGAGCGAATCCTGCTGGATGCCGTTGAAGCGGCTATCGTGCATCACGCAAACACTCAATCCGATTGGTGGCAAAGCAACCGCGAACGCCTGTGCTTCAGCGCTGAGGGGGCGTTTCGCTATTTCGCCATCCTGGCGTGCATGGCAGCACCAACGGTCAACCTTGACGTCATTGGCCGCATGCTGTGTGACAAGGCATTGCTCGAATCCGATTTGTCGTATGAACTCGGCACGCTGATACAAACCGCGTTTTTGCATCTTGATGCGGCTGGGCAAGACGCAGTACAGACAACCGTATTGACCCTTCATCAGGAAGCCACTACCGACCCGATGCACAGCGTATGGATGCTGCAAAAACAAGCGCAACTGATTCTCACCATCCCATGTCATCTGCGTTCCCCCGCCGCACAAGCGGTATTGGACGAATGCGAAAAGGCAGTATGGCCGCTGGTTCGCCAGCCGGACATTGGCATGCGCGGCGGCATGGTTAGCGCGCCGTTTTCCTTTGAAGTTTTTCTTGCTGCAAGCGATGACGCAGTGCTGCGCCTGTTGGCCCACTACAACGGGTATGCCCGAAATTCTTTTGATGATTTTCCGATGGGTGGCGAGCGACAGGTAGGCTCGCAACTACGCGAGGCCGCTTCGCGCAACCCGACCCGCTTTCTGAAGCTTTTACCAGTCCATTGGGCACGGATCACTGACTGCTTTTGTGATGACATCATGGACGGTGTTGCCGCCTACCTGGCTTACCGCTGCGGCAACTTGCAAATCAATAGCACCTGGTCACCCATTGAGGAGCCCAATGCTGCAACGCTGGCGCAGCAAATCCTGGACGAGTTGGAGAGGCACCCTGCCCACTGGCACCAAAATCGTGCCGCATCCAATGCGCTGCAATCCTGCGCACGCGCGGTTCAAGACACTCAGAACGCCGGGCGACTTTTGTTCTGGGTAATCGGCTTTTCAACGCTACGGGAGGAAGCTTCGATCACAGGTGAGGCCGCTGATCTTGTCACCACCGGCATCAATATGGCGCGAGGCCACGTCGCGGAAGCCTTGATGATTGTCGCCAGTCAGATTGAAAAGAGCAGCGTGCCTTGGCCCGAATTGCTTGCGCCCACGCTACGCCTATTTGCCGCTGACGAACACCCCGCCATTCGCGCCTTAGTTCTGCGGCGGTTGCCCTATTTGCAGAGTCTTCACCCTGAACTGGGCTGGGAGTTGTTTTGCCTTGCCATGCAAGAAAGTGCCACGGGGCTTTGGGCCATGGCGGAGCCGTGTCTGTATCACGCCTATCACCAACAGTTTGAAATCGTCGCCCCGTGGCTGGCACGCCTTGCCCGCGAAGGGCGTGGCAAGGACATGGAGACCTGGGGGCGTATTTCTGCGCTGGCATCGCTTACGAAACAACTGGATTTTTCCGCTTTTCTCAAAGAGTTCAAGGCGCTGGAAACCGCTGAAGCGTGGCGTGGTGCAGCGAGCGTTTGGACACATCCTGGCAACCTGCAACAACACCGGGAACAGTGTCTTGCTGGTCTTGAGGCAGGCTTGAATGCAACAAGCCAACATGCCCCTGCGGTTGCACGCAAATACCGCAGGCTTTTCCGAGAAACAACGCCGTTGGTTTCTACGCCGATTGACTTGCTACGGCGTTACTTTTCCTTGCTTGAAACCGAGACCGAGTCCGCGCGAAGCGATATTTATGGATTCGATGCATGGCTGAATGCCACTTCAATTCGCGATCCAATGTATGCAGTGGAAGCGACCGAGATTTATCTTGACTTTGTTCGGCGCACAAAACCCTATGTGTACGACCACGAGAACAACCTCACGCGCTGCAGCATTGCGCCGCAGTCAGACTCTTCTTGTTCTTCGGCTTGCGCAAAAAGGCGGGTCAGTAGCTGCGTGAGGTTGTTCTCGTGGTCGTACACATAGGGTTTTGTGCGCCGAACAAAGTCAAGATAAATCTCGGT
>JANOTE010000543.1:0-3146 GCA_031416195.1 Rhodoferax sp. | reverse complement strand
GGGTGCTGGGCTCGGCGATTCGCCGCGTGCATGAGCGCGATGGTGACTCGCTGAAAGCATCGGGGGTTGACTTCAATGTGTCGCTGATTTTTGGCGGGCAGATTCACGGCGAACCGATGCGGCTGTTTCAGGTTTATTCCGCCGGCAATTTCATCGAAGCTACGCTGGAGACGCCGTTCTTCCAGCTCGGTGAATCCAAATACGGCAAACCCGTGTTGGACCGCGTCATCACGTCCGACACACCGCTGGACGAGGCCGCCAAATGCGCCCTGGTGTCGATGGACTCGACGCTCAAATCCAATCTGTCGGTCGGCCTGCCGCTGGACTTGGTGGTGTACGAAGCGAATCGTTTTCAGAGCGACAAAGTGGTGTGCATTGATGAGCACAACCCCTACTTTCAGATGATGCACAACAACTGGGGCCAAAAACTGCGCCAGGTGTTTGACAGTATTGAAAGCCCAATGTGGAACGGCGAGCAGACCAACATTCCGCTGATGACGCAAAGCCTGAGATCGATGCCGCTGAAGAAGATTCGCACACCGGATGAGCGGCTGATTTAAGCGGCCGTCCACTTCACCAACCCGCTGTAAGCTGTCGCCAGCACCACGATACCAAACGCAATGCGGTAATACGCGAAGCCAACGAAGCTGTGGGTCGAGATGAATTTCAGCAACCAGCGGATGCACAGCCAGGCACTTAGGAACGAGAACAGCAGGCCCACGGCGAACATCGGCGCGTCCGACATCGACAGCAGCGCACGCTCCTTGTACAAGCTGTAGGCACCCGCGCCGATCAGCGTGGGGATGGCGAGGTAGAACGAAAAATCAGTCGCAGCGCGGCGCGACAACCCCAAAAACATGCCACCGATGATGGTCGCACCGCTTCGGCTGGTTCCGGGGATCATGGCCAGACATTGAATCAGACCGACTTTGAGCGCGTCCATCGCGCTCATTTCTTCTACATCCTGAATACGCGCGGCAGTGACGGAGTTTTTCTGGCGCGCCTCGGCCCACAGAATGATGAAACCGCCCACGATAAAGGCACTGGCTACGACCACAGGCGCGAACAGATTGGCCTTGATCGCTTTGCCAAACAGCAGGCCCAGCACCACGGCGGGGATGAAGGCAATCAGCACATTCAAGGCAAATTGCTGTGACTTTTTTTCAGACGGAAGCGCGATCAGTGTGTCGCGAATTTTCTGCCAATAAACCAGGATCACCGCGAAGATTGCCCCGGTCTGGATGGCGATGTCAAACACCTTGGCCTTCTCGTCATCAAAGCCCAACAACGCGCCTGCCAGGATCAGGTGCCCGGTGCTGGAGATCGGCAAAAACTCGGTCAGCCCCTCGACCACGCCCATGATGGCGGCTTTGAACAGTACAACGATATCCACTGAAGTTCCTTTTTTTGGCAGGGCTGATTATCGCGGGCGGATTCAGGGGATGCGGCTCGCCTCCTTTCGCGCCGCCTTGCAACCCATTCGCGCCAAAGCTGCTGCATTTCGTCGCACGAGAGTGGCGACTGGCGCGCCGTCACGGCAAAGTTCGCCCCATTGCACATCCCCACTGAATCGAGCGCACCATGCAACACAACCCCATCATCGCCATGCACATGACCGCGGCACTGCTCGCTCTGGCCACTGGCCCGGTCGCACTTTGGGCACGCAAGGGGCGTGAGCAGCGCCCCCGGTTGCACCGCGCCTTTGGCTACGCCTGGGTCACGTTGATGCTGATCATGGTGGTGTCGGCCATCTTCATCAAAGCAGCAGTGGGACCGAGCTGGAACGGCTTTGGCGTCATTCATCTGCTGATTCCGGCAGTGATGTTTGGCTTGTTCACTGCATTTCGCTACTCGCTCAAAGGCAACATCGCCGGCCATCGCAGGTCAATGCAAGGCCTGTACATCGGTGCCTGCATCGGGGCAGGTGTTTTCACGCTGCTGCCGGGGCGCTACCTGGGCAACTTGGTCTTTCACCATTGGCTGGGGTTGATTTAAGGCAGTAAATTAACTCACAGGTTAATTTTTATTCGAAAAATCTGTTTTTGCCTAAAAATATGAATCAAATCGGCATCTAGCTCTTGAAATATATGCATAATAAGCTATATATGTAATAGCAGTTGACCAAACTGAAGGACATTCAACATGACAACCCATCGCATCGCGTCAACCCTCGCCCTGCTAGCCGCATTCGGCTCAACCCTCGCCCAAGCCCAAACCGGGATGATGGAGCTTAAAAGCGCCGCCATGCCGATCACCCTCGTCTACCCCACCGCCGCCACCGCAGCGGTGCAGTCGCTCGGGCCTTTTCAAATCAAAGCGGCTCTGGGCGCTGCGCCCATCAAGGGCAATGGCCTCTTGATCGTGCTCTCGCACGGCACGGCGGGCAGCGCGATTACCAGCTTCGATCTGGCCAGCACGCTCGCGGCGGCGGGCTTCGTCGTCGCATCGCCCGAGCACCAGGGAGACAACTGGCGCGATCAAAAACTCGCTGGCCCAGAGAGTTGGAAACAGCGCCCCTTCGAGGTCAGCAAAACTATCGACGCGGTGATGGCCGACCCGCGCTTTGCGCCGCTGCTGGACGTGTCAGCAGTCGGAGTACACGGCATGTCAGCCGGTGGTGTGAGCGCCCTGGCGCAGGCAGGCGGCCAGTGGAGCATGGCGAGCTTGGTGCGGCACTGCGGCGCGAACTTGAAGGCCGATGCGGGGTTCTGCCTGTTTGGCCTGCGTACGGCTGAGGAGCGCGAAAAACGCACACAGATCTATGCCGTCACCAGCAACCTGCCGGCACCAATGGAAGCCTTGAACGGTGGGCCAGCCTCGCGTGACGCGCGCGTCGCCGCCGTGGCCTTGAGCGTGCCCGTCGCCGCCCTTTTCACCGATGACAGTCTGGCCGCCATCCGCATTCCTGTCGGTATTGTTGAAGCGAGTGACGACGACGTGCTGGTGCCGCACTTTCATTCGAGCCGGGTGCTTAAAGTGTGCGGCAGTTGCAAGGCCATCGACACGCTGGCAGGGGCGAATCACTTCGACGTGCTGTCGCCTTGGCCCGACGCGATTGGGCGACCCATGGCTGCGCTGGGCGGTGGTGCTGACCGTGTCAATTCAGGCAGCAAATTCGACCGCGCGCGCCTGCCTGCGAGCTATCA
>JANOTE010000542.1:0-3680 GCA_031416195.1 Rhodoferax sp. | reverse complement strand
CAGGTACGAATTTGACTCTTAAATCGACACATTTGATCGAAATTTGACCGGAATTGGCAATAAACTAACCTACAGGTTAATTTTTGAGTCAACCCTCAATCCTGCGCTGAGGCGGGTCGCTTTCGTAATGGCTTCAACAGCGGCTTCAAACCGTTGTGGTCGATCTCCTGCATCAGCGCCAGCAAGCGGCCTATCTCACTTTTTGGAAACCCCTCGCGGGCGAACCAGTTGAGGTAATTGCCCGGCAGGTCGGCGATCACGCTGCCCTTGTATTTGCCAAAAGGCATCTCCAGCGTCACCAGTTTTTCAAGGTCTTGCGGCTGCATGGTTACGAGTCCCGCGCGCTGATGTTTTGCGGCACACACAGCCTGCGCAAAAGCTGATGTACCGCGTCGTCCCAAGCAACGGGCAACTGGTGCTTGGCATGCAGGTAATGATGGGTGAACACCTCCAGATAGGCCGCCAACACCTCGCCCGCATGCGTCTCGCCGGTCAGTTCCAGGCACAGGGCAGCAACCTCGGAGGTACAGAAGTGATCGTCGCGCCGGGAGCGGCGCAGGCGGTAGCTTGACAGGCGCTCGGGCCGCAAACTCAGCACCGGTAGATGATCGAGGTAAGGGCTTTTGCGAAACATCTTGCGCGCCTCGGGCCAGGTGCCGTCAAGCAACACAAACAGCGCACGCTTGCCGTCAACGGGTATCACGTCGGTCACCACCCGTTGTGCTGCCACAAACTCGCCGGGGAACACCACATACGGCTGCCACTGCGGGTCGGCCAGCAGCGTCAGGAGTGATGGGTCAACCTCAGTGCGTGCCCAGCCAAAGGCAAAAGTGTCTGTCACCACGTCGGCAATCAGCCAGCCGGTGTTGCTGGGCTTGAGCGGCTCGATGTCTGCCATCAGCAGGCATACACCCGCGTGCGTGCGCGCGGTCGGACGCAAGCCGCACAGGCAGTGGCTGAGGATCAATCGACAACCCGGGCAGCGCTCCCCGTGTGGGCCACCCCGGGCCAGAAAAGGCTTGGCACTGCGGGCCAGCCGTGCGGCGCGCAAACGGGCGACGGCGTGGATCATGCGCGCGTCACCGAGTTTCAATGAGGTGGTGGTTTGGCAAAAAACATGAATAGATTTTAAGACTGCGTTTGCAGCCCAGCACAGTCTCGTAAAAAGCCTGCGATTTGGCAAGATTCAGCGTGGGGATTTCAAACCAGCTGATCGCGTTTTTGAGGGGGGTTGTCATGAATTACTCCAAAGTTGTTGAGGTGTGAATGGTGCGCCGGGGCTACTGACGACGGGGTGTCAGTAGCCGTTGACCCGTAGTGTCACTTGATTAACTGACTGTGGTTCAGTTATTATCTGACTATCGGTCATTTAAAACGCTTATCTGGAGATCTCTTGGAACTCACCCTCAACGGCAAACCTGTGCAGATCGATGCCGATCCCAACATGCCGCTCTTGTGGGCGCTGCGCGATGTGCTCAACATGACGGGCACCAAGTTTGGCTGCGGCATTGCAGCGTGTGGGGCTTGTACCGTTCATGTCGATGGCATCACCACGCGCTCCTGCGTGATGCCGCTGGCGGCGGTGGCAGGCAAGCAGATTCGCACCATTGAGTCGCTGGGCACCGATGACAAACCGCATGCCCTGCAAACCGCGTGGATTGCCGAGCAGGTGCCCCAATGCGGTTATTGCCAAAGCGGCATGTTGATGGCAGCGGCTTCCTTGCTGGAGAAAAAGCCCACACCGACCGATGCTGACATTGACGAGGCGATGACCAATATTTGCCGTTGTGGCACGTATCAAAGGGTGCGGGCGGCGATTCACCGCGCGGCGGGCACAGTCAAAGGCACTGCCACGGCAGGAGCCAAAGCATGAAGCGCCGCTCCTGGATTCTGGGTGGCCTGGGCACTGCGGGTGTACTGGTGGTCGGCTGGGGCGTGCTGCCCGCGCGCTCGCGCTTGGGCAAGCCCGAGGACATGTTGCCCACGCAGGGTGACGTGGCGCTGAACGGCTGGATCAAGATTGCGCCGGATGGCTCGGTGATCTTGGCAATGCCGCGCAGCGAAATGGGCCAGGGCGTACACACCGCGCTGCCGATGCTGGTGGCCGAAGAGTTGGACGTGCCGCTCACCCGCGTCACACTGGAGCAGGCTGGGCCAGACAAGATTTATGGCAACGTGGTGATGCTGTTGGGCGGTCTGCCGTTTCACCCGCTTGACACGCACGAGGGCAGCAAGACGCGCACGGTTCGTGTGGGCGAATGGGTGGTGGGCAAAGTGGCGCGCGAGCTGGGGATCAACGCCACCGGGGGCTCCAGCAGCGTGGCGGATGCATGGATGCCGCTGCGCATGGCGGCCGCCACGGCGCGTGCCAGTCTGCTGGGTGCGGGCGCGGCGCAATGGAAAGTGCCTGTGGCCGAGCTGGTGGTGAAAGATGGCGTGGTGTCGCACCCTTCCGGCAAATCAGCACATTACGGTGAGCTTGCAAAAGCGGCAGCCGGTGTGGCGCCGGGTGAAGTCACCTTGAAAGACCGCAAGAGCTGGAAGCTGCTTGGGCAACCCGCAGAGCGACTGGATATCCCCTCCAAGGTCAATGGCACGGCGCAGTTTGGCATGGATGTGCGCCCGCCGGGCATGTTGTTTGCTGCGATTCGGCTGTGCCCGATGCTCGGCGGCACGCCGGGTGCGATTGATGACAAAGCGGCGATGGCGATGCCGGGCGTGGAGCGGCTGGTGAAGCTCAATGCAATTGGTGGCTCTACCGCCGGAATCGCCGTGGTGGGCAAAACCACCTGGCACGCCCGTCAAGGCGCTCAGGCGGTCGAGGTGAAGTGGCAGCAGCGCGTGCAAGGCGCATTGGATTCAGATCAGATTGAGGCCAAATTGCACGCCGCGTTGAAAACAGAAGACGGCTTTGCCTTCTTCAAAAAAGGCGATGCGGCGCAAGTGCAAGCCAAGGCCAGCAGCGTGATCAGGGCCACGTACCAAGCGCCGTTTCTCACGCACGCGACGATGGAACCGATGAACTGCACCGCCCGCGTGAAGGATGGCAAGGTCGAAGTGTGGGCACCCACCCAGGTGCCACAGTTGGCACGCGCCATTGCCGCTGAAATTGCCGGTGTGGACATCGACAGGGTGACCCTGCATGTGACGCTGTTGGGCGGCGGCTTTGGTCGGCGCCTCGACGTGGATTACGTGGGCCAGGCCGTGCGGGTGGCGATGGACTGCGGTGGCCGCCCGGTGCAACTGGCCTGGTCGCGCGAGGAAGACACCACGCACGATTTTTATCGCCCCATGCACGTCGCAAATTTGAGTGCGGCGATGGATGCGCAAGGCAACCTCAGCAGCTTGACGATCAAGTCAGCGGGCGATCCGATTGGCCCGCGCTGGTTTGAGCGGGCCGCCACGATCTTGAATGGCCCGGTCGATATGCCCGACAAAACCACGGCGGAAGGCTTGTTCGATTTACCCTACGGCATTGAACACCAGCACATGTCGCACGTCCACACGCGCCATGATGTGCCGGTGGGCTTTTGGCGCTCTGTCGGCCACTCACACAACGCTTTTTTTTCAGAAGGTTTTATCGATGAGCTGGCCCTCGAAGCCAAGCAGGATCCGTTTGTGTTTCGCCGCAATCTGCTTAAAGACGCGCCGCGTTACCTCGCCGTGCTGAACCTCGTGGC
>JANOTE010000541.1:0-1715 GCA_031416195.1 Rhodoferax sp. | reverse complement strand
CCGTGGAAGCCGCGTCATACATCTGCCCGCGCGTGAGCGTGTCAGACGTGAGCGCGAGAATCATCACGGGAGAATCAGCCGGGTTGACCTTGCGGTAGGTTGGGTTGCTCGGCATGCCGCTGGGCAACAGCGCGCGCGAGGTGTTGATGGCCGCCTGCACGCTGCGCGCTGCCCCGGTGATGTCGCGGTTCAAGTCAAATTGAAGGGTGATGCGGGTATTGCCAAGGGAGGAGCTGGACGTTATCTCGGTCACGCCAGCAATGGCCCCCAAGGCACGTTCCAAGGGTGTCGCGATGGTGGCGCCCATGGTGTCGGGGCTGGCACCGGGTAGGCTGGCGCTGACGGCGATGGTCGGGAACTCCACCTGGGGTAAGGGCGCGACCGGCAGCAGAAAGAAGCTGATCACGCCTGCCAGTGCGATGCCCACCGTCAGCAGGGTGGTGGCGATGGGGCGGTGGATGAAAACGCGGGAGAAATTCATGACCCCAGGCTCTCAGGCGTACCGTCGGCATCTGCACGCTTGCAACGCTCAGCCAGCGATGCAAATCCCAGGTAGATGACCGGCGTGGTGAACAGCGTCAAAAGTTGGCTCACCATCAGCCCGCCCACCAAAACGACACCCAGCGGATGGCGCAGCTCACTGCCCACACCACCGCCCAACATCAGGGGCAGAGCGCCAAGCAAGGCGGCTAGGGTTGTCATCAAAATCGGCCGAAAGCGCAGCAGGCAGGCCTGGAAAATTGCCTCCCGCGCAAGCAAGCCTTGTTCACGCTGCGCATCGAGCGCAAAGTCAATCATCAAAATCGCGTTTTTCTTGACGATGCCAATCAACAGCACGATACCAATGATTGCGATCACGTCCAGCTCCAGCTTCAGGGCCAGCAATGCCAGCAATGCACCCAACGCTGCCGAGGGCAGGGTGGACAGAATCGTGATCGGGTGAATGTAGCTCTCATACAGCACGCCCAGCACGATGTACATGGTGACGATGGCGGCCAGAATCAGCAGCAGCGTGTTCGTCAACGAGGCCTGAAACGCCAGAGCCGCGCCCTGAAAGCTGGTCTCGATGCTGACGGGCATTTGCAGCGCCGCCTGCTCGGCCTTGATGGCTTCCACCGCCTCGCCCAGCGACACGCCAGGGGCTGCGTTGAAAGAAACCGTAGCTGACGGGAACTGCCCCACGTGGTTGATCGACAGCGCGGCAGGCTTCTCGACCACGCGCGCCACGCTGCTCAACGGGATTTGCTTGCCTGTGCTGGAGGGCACGTATAAATGGGTGAGCGCCTGCACGCCGGTTTTGTACTCAGGTGCCACTTCCAGCACCACGCGGTACTGGTTGGACTGGGTGAAGATAGTGGAGATCAGGCGCTGGCCAAACGCGTTGTACAGCGCGTTGTCAATGCCGGCCACGGTCACGCCCAGGCGGCCGGCAGCGGCACGGTCAATTTCCACATAGGCTTGAAGGCCCTTGTCCTGCAAATCACTGGTGACATCAACCAATTGCGGCAGGTTGCGCAGGCGCTCCAGCAGCCTCTGTGTAATCGCGTTGAGCTCTTCAATGTTGGGCGACGAGAGCAGGAATTGGTATTGTGTTTTGGCAACGCGGTCTTCAATCGTCAAGTCCTGCACAGGCTGCAAAAACAGCTCGATGCCGGGCACCGACCGTGTGGCCTCGGTGATGCGACGAATTACATGGGCGATATTTTTTGATTCGG
>JANOTE010000540.1:0-8825 GCA_031416195.1 Rhodoferax sp. | reverse complement strand
CGATGCCGACCAGCGCACCGGGTGCTTCGCCAAAAGCCTTTTCATAGTCAGCCCGAATGTTGCGTTCGTAGTCCATCCACATGTTGATGTTGTTGGCACCTGACTCGACCACCATTTTGCGGATTCGATCAGAGCGCGTGCTGGTGATCACCGTGCCTGGCGCGCGCGTGTTGCACCACACATACATCAGCGTGGCGTAGGGCAAGGGCTCACCGGTCATGGTGTGGGCCAGTTCAGACAGCATTGCGTTTTTCGCCGAAAGCTTGGAGCGGTCACCCTCAAAGGCCAGAACGATGCGAACGGGCGAATCGGCATTCTCCCGCACGGCCAAATCGGCCATGGCGATCAGCTCAGGTACTTTCCAGGAGAACTTGATCTGTGCAAGGTCTTGCGGCTCGATGCGCAATTTTTGCCGCAACAGACTCGCCGAAGATGTTGCAGTGACGGCCATGGCATCACGGCCTTGGAGTCGGGCAAAGGTGTATTCAGAGGCCTGCTTACCAGGCAACCGGTAATGCTGCCATTGCGGTTTGTCACTGGGCGACCCCGGCAACTTTTGCTGCCCGGTGTCCAGGCGAGTCCAGGCGTTTTCCAGCACCTCGGGTAAGGCATTCTGCACTGGCCGATCATCGTCCTGATCGATGGGGTTGGATGCGCACGCCGTGACAGCCATCAGCCCAATGATTGAGCACCACAAAAAGACGGACTTATATGGCAAATTGTTTCCAAGCTTGAAGCGATGGTTGACGGGGTCGAGCGTTACGTTTATTTACGCTCTTACCTTTGGATAAAAAAAAGCCACCCCGTCCGAAGACAGGGTGACTTTAGAGGTCTACTGACTAAAGCTAACTGCTTTTGGCAACTAAGCCAAGGCAACCAGCCGTCAAATTAGAACGAATGCTTCACGCCCAAGTCAAAACCGGTGGAGCCGTCGCCAACTCTCGTAACCGCACCGTTAGCCGAGAAAGCGGTGTTCGAGTTGTTGATCGTAGCCACAGTAGCGTAGACACCTGTGCGCTTGCTCAGGTTGTACTCGTAGCCAATACCGAATTGCTTGCCAATACCATTATTGCCGTTGTCGGTCTGAGAGAAAGCAGCCTTCAGCAAGCCTGCGCCCAAAGGAGCTGTAGCGCCGAAGACAAAACCACGTGTATCAGGCCGACCAGTGTTTGCGTCCACATTGTACGAACCCATGATCTTCGCGATACCCAGGTCGTAGGAGCCGCCCAAGCTGGTGGACGTGACATCAGTGCTTGAGCTCGTGTTGGTACGGCCCCAGCTCAGACCAACGTTGATGGGGCCTTGCACAAAGCTCACGCGCAGGCTGTTTCCGCTACCGGCGTTGTTACCAACAGGCCCAGGGGTGTTTGAGTTGTTCTCACCAAAGTACGTCATGATCTGACCGCTGAAACCACCAAAGTTGGGCGTGAGGTAGCCAATGGTGTTCGAAGCACGAACGGTAGTTGCGCCACCAGTGCTGCCGGTCAAAGCCAGGTTCGAAGCCACGCCTTGGGTTCCAAACGGATCATAAAAGGTGTAGTTCCAGAAATGAGGCGTGTAGTCACGGCCCAAACGAACTTCACCGAAACCACCCATCAAGGAGATGGTCGACTTGCGGTTAAAAATCAAACCGCCGTTGCCAGCCACGCTGCCTTGGTTGTCCAAGCTTGTGCCGCCGCCAGTGCCATTGTCGGGATTCAGATCAGCATCCATGAAGATGTTAGCCTTCAAACCGCCACCGAGGTCTTCGGTTGCCGAAATGTACAGCTTGCTGCTGGTCACGCCGTTTTTGGTCAACTGGGTTTTGTTCGAGACGCTGCCGTTGCCTTGAGCCAAACGGAGGTCAACCGCGCCACCCAAAGTCACGGAAGACTGTGCAAATGCGCCAATTGCTGACAGAGCAGCAATCGCTACGAGAGTTTTTTTCATTTCAATTTTCTCCAAGGTTAAACATAGGGCGCCGAAAGAGGTTTCGTGAGTTTCGGCTCCCCGGGCCAACCTCCTATTTCAGGAAGTTGGGTCTATTGAAACAGAGGCGGGCTGGGTTGGCAAAGGAAAAGGCTTTATAAATTGCTTATCCGTGTTGTTTCGTTGTGGAGTTGCAACAGGTTATTGATTGGCTTGCGGTTGACCTGCTTGGCATCGGAATTTTTGTTTTGTTATACAATTTGTTTAACAAAATTTCTCTGAATTTTAAAGTATTTCCATGAACGCAGTCACCTCCCGTGAGGTCATTCACAATTTTTCAGCGATTGCAGCGCGCGTGGCGGCGGGCGAGGAGTTGACGGTGACGCGCTATGGCAAGCCGCTGCTCAGGTTGGTGCGGGTGGAGAAACCGGCGATGACGCCCGAGGAGCGCAAGGTGTGGGCCCAGAAGATTTTGGCGTTTCGGCTGTCTGGCCCCATCGTGAAGCCGGGTGAAAAATTTAACCGCAATGACGATTGATGCGCCGTGGACGCTGCACACCAATGTGCTGATTTATGCGACGCAGCCTGATGCGCCAATTCTCAAGCAGCACGCTGCCAAATCTTTGATGGGCGAGTTGACACAAAGCGCCCATGCCCGCTTGGTGGGCCAAGTGATGGGTGAATTCATGACGGTGGCGCTTCGGAAAAACGTGACCACCCGCGCTAGTGTGTTGGATTTGATGAAAAACCTCTCCAACGGCGTGAAGGTGTTGGGCGCAAGCCACGAGAGTTATCGAGCTGCCTTTGAACTCGTTGCCAAACACCGGTATCAGATGTGGGACGCACTGATCATCGCCATTTGTGCCGAGCATGGCGTGAAAACGCTTTATTCTGAAGACGATGGCTCGCTTAAGCGCCCTTTGGGCGTGCATGTTGTCAACCCTTTTGCTGAGCTGGAGGTTTCATGATTGACGCTGTACTGGCCACCGCTGATGGCGCCCTGCGCACACTGTTTGCGCCAACGCATTCGGCTCGCCCTTGCCCGACCTTGCCCGACCAGGCAACCGAACTGACTGAGACTGAACGCGCCCACGCAGGCGCGCTGATGCGCATCAACCACGTCGGCGAAGTCTGTGCGCAGGCGCTTTATGCCGCGCAAGGCCTCGCCACCCAGGATAAGAATCTGAAGGCACACTTTCAGGCCGCAAGCAAGGAAGAAGCCGACCATCTGGCGTGGACGAAAAGCCGCCTGGACGAGTTGGGCGAGCGGCCTTCCCTTTTGAACCCGATTTGGTACGCAGGCGCATTTGCCCTCGGGCTGGTGGCGGGGCGCCTGGGTGACAAGATCAGCCTGGGGTTTGTGGAAGAGACCGAGGCGCAGGTTCAGCACCATCTAGAAGGGCATTTGCTGCGATTGCCCGAGGGCGACCATGCCTCGCGCGCCATCGTGGCGCAAATGCGGGATGACGAAATGCGTCACGGGAGAGAAGCGCGCAAGCTCGGTGCCGAGGATTTACCGCTGGCGGTCAAGCTGCTGATGCGTTCTGCGTCAAAGGTGATGACAACGGTTGCCTACCGTATTTAAACCAACGCCTTTAAGGGTCGTCAGGCCTCAAGCACCTCAAAACTGGTAGTGATTTCTGCGGTTTTGCCCAGCATGATGCTGGCCGAGCAATATTTGTCGTGGCTCATGGCAATCGCGCGTTCAACGGCCAAAGCAGGGATGCCTTTGCCCGTAACGGTGAAGTGCATGTTGATTTTGGTGAATACTTTCGGATCAACCTCGGCGCGGTCGGCCGCCAACTTGACGCAGCAGCCGCGCACGTCGTGGCGGCCACGCTTCAAGATCAGCACCACGTCATAGGCGGTGCAGCCACCAGCGCCGGCCAAAAAGGTTTCCATTGGGCGCGGAGCCAGGTTTTGCCCCCCGTTCTCGGGCTTGGCCGCATCGGGCGCGCCGTCCATCACCAGCGTGTGGCCGCTGCCGGTTTCGGCCAAAAAACCCATGCCTGAGCGCGTGCCTGCGTTACCCGTCCAGCTAACTGTGCATTCCATGATGTATCCCGTGCATGTCAAAAATCCAGATTGTCGCAGTGGTGGTCGATATCATGGCGGGCCTGACGCATTTGATATGACCTCCAAACACCTTACCCCCGCCGATTACCTGAAAAAAATCCTCACCGCCCGCGTTTACGACGTGGCGATTGAGTCGGCGCTGCAGCCTGCCGTGGCGTTGGGCAAGCGACTGCACAACACGGTGCTGCTCAAGCGTGAAGACCAGCAGTCGGTGCGCAGCTTCAAACTTCGCGGTGCGTACAACAAAATGGCGCACCTGTCATTTGAACAGTTGAAAAAAGGGGTGATTTGCGCATCCGCCGGCAACCATGCGCAAGGCGTTGCATTGAGCGCCAGTAAATTGGGCAGCCGCGCGGTGATCGTCATGCCCACCACCACGCCGCAGTTGAAGGTGGATGCCGTGCGCGCGCTGGGCGGCGACGTGGTGCTGTGGGGCGACAGTTATTCCGATGCTTACCAGCACGCCCTCACAGTGCAAAAGCAGCAGGATTTGACCTTCGTGCATCCGTTTGACGACCCCGACGTGATCGCCGGCCAGGGCACCATCGCGATGGAAATCCTGCGCCAGCACCAAGGGCCGCTGCACGCGGTGTTTGTCGCGATTGGCGGCGGCGGGCTGATCTCGGGCGTGGCGAACTACATCAAATCGGTGCGACCCGAGATCAAGGTGATTGGCGTGCAGATGACCGATTCGGACGCGATGATGCAGTCCGTCACCGCCAAAAAGCGCGTGACGCTGCCCAACGTCGGCTTGTTTGCCGATGGCACCGCTGTAAAGCTGGTGGGCGAGGAGACCTTTCGCATCGCCGCCAAGCTGGTGGATGGTTACGTCATCGTGGACACCGATGCCGTGTGCGCGGCGATCAAGGACATATTTATCGACACCCGCAGCATCGTGGAGCCCTCTGGCGCGATGGCGGTGGCGGCGATCAAGCAGTATGTGGCAACTCACAAAACCAAAGGTGAGACTTACGCCGCCATTTTGTGCGGCGCGAACATGAACTTTGACCGCCTGCGCTTTGTAGCCGAGCGCGCCGAGGTGGGCGAGGAGCGCGAGGCGCTGTTTGCGGTGACCATCCCCGAAGAGCGTGGCAGTTTTCGGCGGTTTTGCCAATTGATTGGCGATTTACCCAGCTTTGGCGGTGGCAAGAGCGTCGCCAGGGGCGCTCGCAATGTGACCGAATTCAACTACCGCATCAGCGATGCGAAGCGGGCGCACGTATTCGTCGGCCTGACCACCCACGGCAAAGGCGAGTCCACCAAAATTGCGGCCAACTTCAGCAAGCACGGCTTCGATACGCTGGATTTAACCCACGACGAACTGGCAAAGGAACATATCCGCCACATGGTGGGCGGACATTCATCTCTCTCAAAAAACGAGCGATTGATGCGCTTTGTCTTCCCCGAGCGGCCTGGTGCGCTGATGAAATTTTTGAGCCTGATGCGACCGGGCTGGAACATCAGCCTATTTCACTACCGCAACCAAGGCGCAGACTACGGGCGGATTCTGGTCGGCTTGCAAGTGCCTGCCAGCGACACAGCCGCGTTTGATCAATTTCTGCAAACGCTGGGCTACCCGTTTGTGGAAGAGACGGATAACCCGGTTTACCGCATGTTTTTGCAGCAGTAGCGTAATTTGGACTAAAAATTAACTTTCAGGTTAATTTTTATCAAAATGACCAAAAAAAACGGCCATTTTTAGAATAAAATATGGATCTAGCTCCCGTAATATATGCACAAAAAGCTATATATTATGTAGCAAAATCCAATCGTGGGTCAAGCGCTGGTTCGCCTTCAAGAAAACACTTTAGGCACGATGGCGCGGTGAAAACCGTCAAATGCCTTCACAGCACCGCGTTGCTGCGCCTCCACCTTGGGCAGCTTCATCGGCCAGCCCATCCGTGCTTGCGGGCGCGCACCGTCGATGCGCAGCGTGGTGCCCGAGACGAATGACGCGGCGGGGCTGAGCAAAAAGACAATGCCGCCCGAGGTTTCGGCTTCGGTGCCAAAACGGCCCAACGGCACGGTTTTGCTCATCTCCCTGAACATTGGCCCCATTTCGGGCGGATAGTGATCCATACCGCTTGAAGCGATGTAGCCCGGCGCGACCGCGTTCACACGCACGCCTGCATGAGCCCACTCAACGGCCGCCGTTTCGGTCAAGCTCACCATGCCGGCTCGCGCGGCGCCGCTGTGGCCCATGCCGGGCATTGAGCCCCACATGTCAGCAACGATATTCACAATGCTGCCGCCGTGCTGGTTCATCCATTGCACATAGCATTCGCGCGCCATGTAGAACCCGCCGGTCAAATTGCTATTCACAACGGCCTCCCAGCCCTTGCCGGTGATGGCTTCCAGCGGCATCACATACTGGCCACCCGCGTTGTTCACCAGGCCATCAATACGACCCTGCGCGGAGACGATGGCGGCGATGGTCTGCTTCACCACGTCCTCCTGGCGGATATCGCAAATGTGAAAGCTGGCGGTGCCACCGTCTTGGGTGATCTCATCCTGCACGGTTTGCAGCTTCTCGATTTTGCGGCCAATCAGCACGACGTGGGCACCGAGTGAAGCCAGCTCATGCGCGGTGCAGCGGCCAATGCCCGAGCCACCGCCGGTCACCACCATCACTTTGCCCGCCATCAACCCCTTGGTAAAAACGGAAACGTATGTCATTCAAACTCCTTGGCGAATTAGACGAGTCATTCTGGCGCATTCCCGCGCGACCGCAAGTCATTTGGGGGATACCTAATCGAGCAAGACATTCGGCGACGGTCTGCCCCAGCCGCGATGCGGGAGAACACTGGCACTGCGTGTCCAATGATCTCCCGCCCGTGGCAGCGCTGCGGTGGGTGGTCTAGCGCCAACCTGCATGCAGCCGACCTACAGCCGACAAACACCAGGCACGTAGCCGACCAACTGGCCGTCGACAAACAACGCGCCTTCAGCGGCACCTGCATCGGCGTAGAACTCAAGCTGCGGGCAGGCGTAAACATTGCCGGCCGTTGCGGCTGCACTTTCACTGCGCACTTCGACGGCAGTCAACTGGCATGCCAAACGGGCCAATGCCTGGCTGGCTGCGCTCAGTACCTGTGCCAAGGCTTGGCGAACGGGGTACGCGGGTGAGACACGGGCTGCGCCGTATCTCGATGGGAAGGTCTCTGACATGATGATTCTCCTGGGCCGCTGCGCCCACATGACTTTTGGGGCGCTTTGGCGATGATTGACTTATGGACTGGGCGGTCTGGCTCGATTTCTCGCAGGGCGCGCAAAGCGAGCGCCTGCGTGGCGATAGATTCCAACGGTGGCGGGGCTGCCGGATTCAGCAGCGTGGGCGAAATTTAGCGGGGTCATGGAAACTGAGGTCATGGAACACTCTTGGTAAAAAATAAAGAAACACAGCAACAAAACAAAACGGCCCGGGTGTTTTGCACCTGGGCCGTTATGAACAGATCTTCCTGATGTTCAGGATCAATTCATACGGCCCCCAGGCAGAGCGCAATTCACGATGACTTGGCCAAACGCCATGCGCAGCCGTCGCGGCATCTCTGCGCAATGGCTGGCGTTGGTGGGCAAAAAATCAAACATGTTCAGACACACTCTCTTGGGTTTGGGGTTGATCGGACGTTTGCCGGCTCAAGGAAACACGGTCACCGAGGTGGAAGCACAAAAATCAAACACTTGCGCAAATGATAAATGAATCATTATCTTTTGCAAGGTTTCCTTGATGTTAATTTGCACGTTTTTGCAACGGCTTATTTTTTCCGTCGCAAAGGCGCAACGCCCGCCTGCGATCGCAGCCATAAAGCATGCGGATCGGGCGGCAGTGGCACCGATTTAACCAGTGTGTTTTTCGCAACAACGGGTTTCCCCGCAGGCCCTGACGTGGATTGACCGGAGTTGGCCGCAGACGGCATCAGCACCTCCCCCAGCACCTCCCCCAGCAGCTCCAGCAGCCGCGCACGCGCGCGCTCGGGGTGGCGCCGATAGTAGCTTAGCACCAGCCCCATCAAAAACCGCTCGTCATCGTCTTTGGGCACCGGACTGTCATTGGAGAAAGTAGTATTTTGCGCAGGCTTTAAGATAGCGACAACAGAGTCGTGAACCTGATCCATCCAGCCATTGGGTTTGCTGCACAGCAACTCAAACTGCCGCGCCAGCCGTTCCCCAATCTGGCGTGATCGGCCCTTGATCTGGCTCCAGTAACTGGGCTGGATTTGCACCTTTTCCGCAAAACGGCCTTCCAGCCCTCTCAAAGTCGCAGCATCGGGATGTTTGATGGTGTTATGCACAAACTCGTCGAACAACAGCATGGCGTTCTCGAAGCGAATTTGCGCCAGGTCAGGGGCGTTGCTCATTCAGTAATGATACGGCAGACCCCGGGCAGTTGATAAAGCCCTCTTGCGCAAAATCCCTCGCAAAAAACGGTGGTCAAGTCACCGTTGATTCGGCTGCTGCGGCTGATAAAACGGCCTTGACGATGCAATCCGCATTCACCCCAAAAAATGCTCTCAACGCCGCCCGCGTATCGCTGCGGCCAAAGCCGTCGGTGCCCGGCGTCGTGAACGAACGCCCCGCATGCATGTAAACCGTTTCTAGACAGGGGCGGCGTGCGTTAGGCGCTCGCAAAAACCAGCGCCTTTCAACTAAATTTACCCCATGGGATTCGTGTACTTGGCATCCGTCTCTACCTGGTAGCTGGTCGCGATCGCATTAGTTTGCGAGGCCAGAGCGATGACGGCCATCAACTCGCTCATCATCTGTTCCGTCATGCCTTTGGCTCGGGCCGCAGCGGTGTGCGTATGCAGGCAGTAGTCGCACTGGTGGGCGGCAGAGACGGC
>JANOTE010000539.1:0-2009 GCA_031416195.1 Rhodoferax sp. | reverse complement strand
GGCTGCACTGCTGCTGTTTGCCGATGAGCCGGGGGCATTGCTCGCAGGCCAGGGTATGCGGGCCGATGTTCGGGTGTTCCATTACCAGGGCCGAGCGGTTCAGCGGGGTGAGGTGCCTAACTTGCTGCTGCCGCCCAAAACCATCAGCGGGCCTGTGGTGGAGCAGATTGCCAAGACGCAGGCCTACGTGCTGGAGCGTTTGGCCCAAGGGCTGACCATGGAGGGCTCGGGCTTCAAAACCCGTTACCGCTTTCCTCCACGGGTAATCAAAGAAGCCATTACCAACGCGGTGGTGCACCGAGACTACCGGCTGAACCGCGACATTCACATCCGTATTTTTGATGACCGCGTGGAGGTGGAAAGCCCTGGGCGGTTGCCCGGCAGCCTCACCCCGGCGACGGTCGATACAGCAGGCTCCGTGCCACGCAATAGCTCGCTGGCGCGCCACCTGCGGGAGTTCCCAAACCCGCCCAACGTAGATGCAGGCGAAGGCGTGCCAATGATGTTTGCGCAAATGGCGCAGGCTAACTTGTATGAGCCTTTGTACCGCGAGCAACTGGAAGCTGCGGTGCCCACCCTGCTGGTGACCTTGCTCAACGAGGAGCGGCCACCGTTGTGGGTGCAGGTTAATGACTGGATGGAGCGAAACGGCCCGATTGCCAACGCCGATGTTTGTCGCATCGCGGACGTTGACACGTTGAAGGCATCAAAAATGTTGCGTGCTTGGGTTGATCGCGGGCTTCTGGAGCCGTTACCGGGGCGGGTCAGAAGCAACGCCGCCTACCGCAGACCATCGCAGAGGGAGGATCAGCTCGGCCTGTTGAAGGCTCCGGATGACGGCAGCTTGCCGTCAGCGCAGTAGGCGAGCGTTCTCGTTCCTTTATCCATGCGCACCAGATAAAGGAATTTGACGTGCCAAAAAACTCAATTAAATCAAAGAGTTAGTGGCAATTCCTTTATCTAAACCAGAACCGACCAAGGGTCAACCCTGCTGCTGAACGATCTTCAACACCGCTTACAGCCCGAAGCCTTCATTGCCTTTATCCAAGCGCTCTGGATAATGAAATCAAAAAAGGAAAAAACACTATATCAATCAATGATCTATCACCAACTTCATTATCCGGAACTGTTGTTGCATACATGCAAATTTGGCAAAAGAACCACGCTGCGCACGCCCTGACAGGCACCGGAAACCCGGACCTGCTTGAAGTGCCCATGACGGCATTTTTTGCATCTCGCCAATGCACGGGCACCGCCATACGTTCGGCGATGGACTGGGCTTTGCAGCAGGCGCGGGCGAAGAATGTCGTGATCAGTGGCTTTCAATCGCCATTGGAGCAATCAGTATTCAAAGTTTTACTTCAGGCCCGAAGCCCGATGGTGGCAGTCTTGGCGCGCCCGGTAAGCAGTGCCAAGTTGTTGCCCGATTGGGCTAAGCCACTGGCGCTGGGGCACCTGACCGTAGTGAGTGCGGCTACAGTCACCACCCGATTGACGGGTGAGGTCGCCACAGCACGGAACAAGCTTGTTGCGCAACTGGCCACCGCCATCGTGGTGGCCCATGTCAGCCCGGGCGGGGTCTTGGCCAGCTTGGTGGCTGAATGGCAGTTGGAAGCCGAAGGGGGCGTCAAAATTTTGGGTTGACGGGTAGGCCAATTGCCAGTCGCTCATACTCACCCGCCGCCGGTCTGGAAACCAAAAGGCACCTGCAGGTGCCTCTTTATGCATCAAACAACCCGAAAGCCTAGGTGATAGCTGCGCGAACAGCTATCAACTTGATAGCGGCGTCAAACTCGCAGTCGCCTTCACATTCAGCCGCCAGGCGTGCAGCAGCGGCTCGGTATAACCGCTGGGCTGCTCCAGGCCCTTGAGCACCAGATCCAGCGCGGCCTGGTACGCCGCCGATGTGTCGAAGTGGCCTGCCATGTTTTTGTAGAGCGGGTCACCCGCGTTCTGGCCATCAACCACAGCCGCCATGCGCTGGAAGGTCTCGACGACCTGCTCGCGGC
>JANOTE010000538.1:0-2659 GCA_031416195.1 Rhodoferax sp. | reverse complement strand
AGGCACATCAATGGGCTCAACCGAGCGCATCCGCAACGTTGCCAAGCGGGTCACCAAGTGGGCCCGCGCGGGCCACCAGATCGTCGTCGTTCCCAGTGCGATGAGTGGCGAAACCAATCGCTTGCTGGGGTTGGCAAAAGAGCTTGCGCCAGCAAAAATCTCTGACTCCTACAGTCGAGAACTTGACATGTTGGCATCCACGGGGGAGCAGGCATCCAGTGCGTTGCTTGCCATCGCGCTGCAAAGTGAAGGCATGGAGTCTGTCAGCTATGCGGGCTGGCAGGTTCCGATCAAAACCGACAACGCCTACACCAAGGCGCGCATCGAGTCGATTGACGACAGAAAAGTCCGCGCTGATTTGGCGGCGGGCAAAGTCGTCATCGTCACTGGCTTCCAGGGCATTGATGATGCGGGCAACATCACCACACTGGGGCGTGGCGGTTCTGACACGTCCGCAGTGGCTGTCGCTGCCGCGATGAAGGCGCAGGAATGCCTGATTTTTACCGATGTGGATGGTGTCTACACAACAGATCCACGTGTCGTTCCAGAAGCGCGACGGCTCAAAACTGTGAGCTTCGAGGAAATGCTGGAAATGGCATCGATGGGCTCCAAGGTGTTGCAGATCAGGTCGGTGGAGTTTGCGGGCAAATACAAGGTTCCCCTTCGTGTGCTGAGCAGCTTTACGCCATGGGACCTGGACATTAACGAGGAGGCCAGTTCCGGCACCCTGATTTCTTTTGAGGACGACGACAACATGGAACAAGCCATCGTTTCTGGCATTGCATTCAACCGTGATGAAGCCAAGATTTCAGTGCTGGGCGTGCCCGACAAACCCGGTATTGCCTACAAGATTTTGGGTGCTGTGGCAGATGCCAATATCGAGGTGGATGTGATCATCCAAAACATCAGCAAAGACGGCAGGACGGATTTCAGCTTCACCGTACACCGCAACGATTACACCAAGACAATTGACCTGCTCAAGCAGGTCGTGCTGCCGAATTTAGGCGCGCAGGAAGTCGTGGGAGATGCCAAAATTTGCAAAGTGTCTATCGTCGGCATCGGCATGCGCAGCCACGTCGGTGTGGCGAGCAAAATGTTTGGATGTCTGAGTGAGGAGGGCATCAACATCCAGATGATCTCCACCAGCGAAATCAAGACATCGGTGGTTATTGACGAAAAGTACATGGAGTTGGCTGTGCGAGCGCTGCACAAGGCATTTGATTTGGATCAACCGCCCGCTGGCTGAAATGCGTCGCAAGTCGTGAGATAATCCAAGGTGAAAGAGTTTCAGGAAACGTGACCGAGTGGCCGAAGGTGCTCCCCTGCTAAGGGAGTAGGGGGCGTTAAACCTCCTCAAGGGTTCGAATCCCTTCGTTTCCGCCAGAGGTGTGTCGCGCTGTATGGCGCACACCGCAAAAAGCCCCTAAATCCCTGTGCTTTCGGGGTTTTTCTGTTTGTCTTTCCAAAAGAGACTCATACCCTACACACCAACATGCCATGCGAATTTCTCGTAAAGTCTCGCACATTGGTAGATCTTCGATCAAGCAAACTCAGGAAATGAACTTATGAGCGATTCGCCCTCCTATCAATCCGCAAAAATATGGATCTGGAACAAAGCAAGCGGCGGGCAGTTCGCCAACATCAACCGCCCCGTTGCAGGGCCGACTCACGACAAGGTTCTGCCAGTGGGCCGACATCCCTTGCAGCTCTATTCGCTGGCTACGCCCAATGGTGTCAAAGTCACTGTTATGCTCGAAGAGGTGTTGGCGTTGGGCCACAGCGGCGCAGAATACGACGCTTGGCTGATTCGCATCAGCGAGGGCCATCAGTTTGGCTCCGGCTTCGTTGAGGTGAATCCGAACTCCAAGATACCCGCGCTGATGGATCGAAGCGGATCAGCTCCCCTGCGCGTGTTTGAGTCTGGCGCCATCCTCATGTACCTGGCAGAGAAGTTCCATGCATTCTTGCCAACCGAGCCTGCCAAGCGTGCCGAATGTTTGTCATGGCTGTTCTGGCAAATGGGCAGTGCGCCTTATCTTGGCGGTGGATTTGGGCACTTTTACGCTTACGCGCCTACCAAAATCGAATACGCAATCGACCGCTTCGCGATGGAGACCAAACGCCAGCTTGACGTGCTCGACCAGCGCCTTGCGCAAAGCGAATACTTGGCTGGCGATGACTACACCATCGCCGACATCGCCGTCTGGCCATGGTATGGCGCGCTCTCAAAGGGGTTGCTCTACGAAGCGGGTGAGTTTCTGCAAGTGCAGGAGTACAAAAACATCCAGCGCTGGACTGAACAGATTTCCCAGCGCCCCGCCGTCAAGCGCGGCCGCATGGTCAACCGCGCCTGGGGCGAGGCATCCAGCCAACTGCACGAGCGCCACGAAGCCAGCGATTTTGAAACCGCCACACAGGACAAGCTTGCTGCAAAAGATCCGCGCTGATCACGGCACAATGGTTTCAAAGAAAAAGCCCTCCCGCTTTTTGGCGTAAGGGCTTGAAACCAATGGAGTTTTTGGCTCCTCGACCTGGGCTCGAACCAGGGACCTACGGATTAACAGTCCGGCGCTCTACCAACTGAGCTATCGAGGAATAGGCCTACAAATTATAGCGTGATTTGGGGGCGATATTTGTGAGAGATCCCTCTACTCACGGT
>JANOTE010000537.1:0-5517 GCA_031416195.1 Rhodoferax sp. | reverse complement strand
TGCTTGCGGCAGAATACGGCGCTTTAAATGTTCAGATTGTTTGAGCATCACTCCAAAGGAAATCTCCGTGGTCACGAAAATCGAAAAAGTTCTCTACAAAGCACACGCTACAGCCACTGGCGGGCGTGATGGCCGCGCCGTGTCGTCAGACGGCCTGCTGGACGTAAAACTGACTCCGCCGAAAGAACTCGGCGGCGCAGGCGGTGCCACCAACCCCGAGCAACTGTTTGCCGCAGGCTACAGCGCCTGCTTCATGGGAGCCATGAAGCACGTGGCAGGCGCGCAGAAAATCACGATTCCGGCGGATGCATCCATCGCTGCCACCGTGGGCATTGGGCAGATTCCAGCGGGCTTTGGCATCGAAGTGCAAATGGTTGTGAGCCTGCCCGGCATGGAGCGCGCTGCCGCCCAGGCGCTGGTGGACAGCGCACATCAAGTCTGCCCGTACTCGAATGCAACGCGTGGCAATATTGAGGTGGCCATCACGTTGGCGTGATTTCATATTCACGCTGACGTGAGTGCAAATTGCTATATAAATAATAGTATCTTACGCACATTTTACGGGAGCTAGAGCGGTATTTTATTCATAATTTAACTGTTTTTCACCTGTTTTCGCCAAAAATTAACCTGAGGGTTAATTTTTGGCGATTTCGTTGGTGCTTTCAATGAATTTGAACCGTGATCGGAATTCACCTGAAATATGGTTTATCGTGTGTTGATGAACTCGCTTAACTTCCTGGTCCAAAAAGACAAAATCCAGCAGGCGCAATTGCGCGAAGTGCCGGATGCGCCGCTGGCTGATGGTCATGTGCGCATCCGCATCGACAAATTCGCATTAACCTCCAACAACATTACCTACGCCGCGTTTGGCGATGCGATGAGCTACTGGAAGTTCTTTCCCGTTGCAGCGGTGGCAGAGGCAGGCGCAGCGATGGGTCAAATCCCCGTCTGGGGTTTTGGCGATGTCACGCAAAGCAGCCACCCTGGCGTCGCGGTAGGCGAGCGGCTCTACGGCTACTATCCGATGGCCTCCAGCGTGGTGTTGAAGCCTGATCGATTGACACCTTCTTCGTTTTACGATGCCGCCCCACACCGTGCTGAATTGCACGCCGTCTACAACCAGTACATGCGCTGCAACGTCGATCCGTTTTACACGCCTGCATCCGAAGACATCCAGGCCCTCTTACGACCGCTGTTCATCACTTCGTGGCTGATTGACGATTTTTTGGCCGACAACGCTTTTTTTGGCGCGCAGAAAACTGCAGCGGGTGCCGAATCAGGCGAAAAAGGCGTTGCGCTGCTCTCCAGCGCGTCCAGCAAAACCGCTTATGGCACCGCTTTTGGTTTGAAGGAGCGTGCAGGTATTGAGGTGGTGGGATTGACATCGCCCGGCAACGTCGCGTTTTGCGAAAGCTTGGGTTGCTACGACCATGTGCTGCCGTATGACCAGCTTGATGCCATCGCCGCTGATCGCGCCTGCGTCTATGTCGACTTTGCGGGCAACGGGGCCCTGCGCAAGGCAATCCACGCGCGCTTTGTCAACCTCAAATACAGTTGCTCGATTGGCGGCACGCATGTAGAAAAATTAAGCGGTGGCAAAGATTTAGCCGGGCCGCGCCCAGTGCTTTTCTTCGCCCCCGCACAAATCAAGAAGCGAGCGGCTCAGTGGGGCGCGCAGGAGTTTGGCAAGCGCATGGTGCAGGCCTGGTTTGCCTTCACCAAGGTGGCGTGCAACCCGGCCAAGCCGTGGATCACCGTGGCCCATCACTTTGGGCCAGACGCGGTGATTTCTGCCTACGCGCAGGTACTCAAAGGGCAGGGCGACCCGCGCGTGGGGCACATGCTGTCGTTGAGCCGCGCTCAATGAAGCTGGCTCTGATATCAGACATCCACGCCAACATCCAGGCTCTGGATGCTTGCCTTGAACACGCGCTGGCATTGGGCACAGAGCAGTTCGTGCTGTTAGGCGATTTTGTCGGTTATGGGGCCAACCCGGTTGAAGTGGTGCAGCGCGTGCAGGCACTGGCTGCGGATGGCGCACTCCTGATCAAGGGCAACCACGACGCGGGGGCGGTCTCGCCGCCTCGGATTGCCCGCACCGTGGGCGACAGCACCACCGCCTGGACGCATGCGCAACTCTCCCTTGATCAGCGGCAGTTTCTGCACCAATTGCCGATGGTGATGCAGCACGGCTCCATCCTGCTGCTGCACGCCAGCGCGGATGGCCCCGACTTATGGCGCTACGTTTACACCGGCACGGCGGCGGCGGCAAGTTTAGGTGCAGCCGCCACGCTGCCGGAGGTGCGCCACGTATTCGGCGGGCATGTACACCATCAAACCTTGTATGTGGGCCGTGGCGGCCAACAGGTCAGCAAGCTTTCGCCCCTGCCAGGCATCGCCGTAGCGTTGCCGATGGATCGCCATTGGCTGGCAACGATAGGCTCCGCCGGCCAACCGCGCGATGGCGACCCGCGCGCCATGTACGCCACCTTTGACACGGGCACTCTGGCCTTCACCTTTCACCGCGTGGCGTACGACCACCACGGCGCTGCTGATGCGATCGTGCAGGCTGGTCTGCCTGCTTGGCTGGCGGCGCGGTTGGCTTTGGGTCGATAGCATGGATACTGTGTCTACAGAAAAACTGCATCCGTTCGAGACCCTCACCCCCGATGTGGTGATGGATGCGCTGGCCAGCGTGGGCCTGTTTGGCGATGGGCGCTTGCAGGCCTTGAGCTCCTATGAGAACCGCGTCTACCAGTTGCATTTGGAAGATGGCCAAGTCGTCGTCGCCAAGTTCTACCGACCCCAGCGTTGGAGCGATGCGCAAATCCAGGAAGAGCACAGCTTCAGCGCCGAGCTGATGGCTGCTGAAATTCCCGTGATCGGCCCGCTGACTTTGAACGGTGCCACCTTGCATCACTTTGGTGGTTTCGCCTTCAGCGTCAGCCCGCGCCGGGGTGGCCGCGCCCCCGAGCTGGACAACTTTGAGGTGTTGGAGTGGATCGGCCGCTTCCTCGCGCGCATCCACACCGTGGGGGCCACCAAGCCCTTTGCGAGCCGCCCGGCACTTGACTTGCAAAGCTTCGGCACCGATTCGTGCGACTGGTTGCTCAGCCAGCAGATCATCCCGCTGGATGTGCAGTCGGCGTGGGAGAAGATGTCGCAAAACGCCCTGGAGGTGATTGCCGGACAAGCCCATTTCAGTTCAACCGATTCGTCTATCCGGCAAGTCCAGTCCATCCGCCTGCACGGCGACTGCCACCCTGGCAACATCCTGTGGACACCCGTCGAAGCACCTGCCAGCAGCGGCCCTGGCCCGCATTTTGTCGACCTGGACGACGCACGCACTGGCCCGGCGGTGCAAGACTTATGGATGTTGATCAGCGGCGACCGCCAGCAGCGCACGCGCCAGCTCGGCGCGCTGGTCGATGGCTACGAACAATTCCGCGAGTTTGACCGCCGCGAGCTTGCATTGATCGAACCCCTGCGCACCCTGCGTCTCATCCACTACAGCGCCTGGCTGGCCCGCCGCTGGGCTGACCCCACCTTTCCCATCAACTTCCCCTGGTTTGGCAGCAGCGACTACTGGAAGGGCCAAGTGCAGATGCTGGAAGATCAGATTGAGGCGATGGGGGATGAGCCGTTGCGGGTGTGACAGCCCTGTTTATGCCCAATATAGGTATTTAATCCATCATGACATCTCCAAGCCAACAACTCGCCACCTTCGCCGCGCAACTCAGTTTTGACGCAATCCCGCCGTCCGTCATCGAAAAAACCGAAGACCTGCTGGTCGACTGGTTTGGCTCCTGCGTTGCCGGCAAGGGCGCCCGCGCGGTCGAAACAATTGCAGCGTTTGCCCAGCAAATGGGGCCGCAAACGGGCGCTGCCGAGGTGCTGATCAACCGCAGCCGCACGAGTGCCTATTTTGCCGCGCAGGTCAACGCCGCCGCCTCGCACGTGGTCGAGCAGGACGATGTACACAATGGCTCGGTGTTTCATCCGGCGACGGTGGTGTTCCCCGTCGCGCTGGCGCTGGCGCAAACGCACGGCTGCACCGGCAAACAGATGCTGACTGCTGCCGTCGCGGGTTATGAGGTAGGTATCCGCGTGGGAGAGTTTTTGGGCCGCTCGCACTACAAGGTCTTTCACACCACCGGCACGGCCGGCACGCTGGCGGCGGCCGCCACGGCGGGGCATTTGTTGGGGCTCAATCCGGCGCAGATGCTGCACGCGTTGGGCTCAGCGGGCACGCAGGCGGCTGGGCTGTGGGAGTTTTTGCGCACGGCGGCAGACTCCAAGCAACTGCACACCGCGCATGCGGCAGGTGCGGGGTTGATGTCAGCTTGCCTTGCGCAAAGCGGTTTTACCGGTGCTGCGCAAATTCTCGAAGGCGCCCAGGGCATGGCAGCAGGCATGTCCAGCGATGCCGACCTGGCAAAATTGATCGATGGCCTGGGCAGCCGCTGGGCCACGGTAGAGACATCGTTCAAGTACCACGCCTGCTGCCGCCACACCCACCCGGCCGCAGACGCGCTGCATCAGGTGCTGCAAACGCACACGCTGCCCATGCAGGAGGTGGCAAGCGTGGTAGCCCATGTGCATCAGGGTGCGATCGATGTGCTGGGGCCGGTGGTCAACCCCAGCACGGTGCATCAAAGCAAGTTTTCAATGGGCACAGTGATGGGCTTGGTGGCGCAATTTGGCCATGCCGGGCTGACTGAGTTTGACCAGCATTTCAACTCTCCAAAAACTGTGGCGTTTTGCAATCGTGTCAGCATGGCGCTGGATGCCGAGGTCGATACTGCATATCCCAAGCGCTGGATTGGCAAAGTCACCGTCACCACCACCGATGGCCGCCTTCTGCAAGGCCGGGTCGATGAACCCAAAGGCGACCCAGGTAACACCTTGAGTCGAGATGAAATCACCGCCAAGGCGCTGCGGCTGGCCGCTTACAGTGGCGGGGCCAATGAAGCGGAAATGCGGCTGGCATTGGAGCGGCTGTGGAGCATGGCTTACATCAACAAAGTCGGGCCATTGCTGGTGTGATTCGAGGGATTTCGCCAATTGAAACTGGCTGGGTTTAGCGCACAATTCCGGGTTACCCGTCACCACCGAGGTGATTTTTTACAGGAAACCCAATGATCCTCCCTTTCAAACCTTTGCGCGTGTTCGGTCATGTTCTGGCCGCCGCCGCCGTGTGTCTATCCGCTGTGCCATCGTTCGCGCAGACCGCCTACCCCGACAGGGCCATCAGCCTGGTGGTGCCCTTCGCCGCTGGCGGCCCGACCGACGTGATGGCCCGCATGATCGCCATTCCCATGGGCAAATCGCTCGGGCAAACCGTACTGGTTGAAAATGCCGTAGGTGCGGGGGGCACCATTGGCGCAGGCAAAGTAGCGCGCGCGGCCCCCAATGGCTACACCATCTTCCTGCACCACATGGGCATGGCCACCGCACCCGCGTTGTACAAGAAGCTGACTTACGACCCGCTCAAAGACTTCGAATACATTGGCCAGG
>JANOTE010000536.1:0-2796 GCA_031416195.1 Rhodoferax sp. | reverse complement strand
GAATAAACTTCGCATCTGTGCGGGACGGCTAGGTCAAAGTCGACGGGCCAGCTCTTCCAGCACAATATTTTTCAAAGTGCTCCGCTATGAGTAATAAAATTAACCTGCGAGTTAAGTTTTTAGCAAAAAACTCGCTGAACCGCCAAATTACGAAAAAAATACGCCTCTGACTATCGTATTATTTGCGCAGTATGCAATATAAATAGTAGCGTATTTGATACATTGCAGCCACGCTGGAGTTTCAGCAGGCTCAATACGTCTCCAGATGCAGCCGCCCATCACGCTTGAGTGACGCGCCGATTTCTCCCCAATTCAGACCGCTTTGTTTGGCGATGTCTTGCAGGGCTGACACAACGCCTTCTTCCATACTTTTGAGGCCGCAGACGTAGAAATAGGTGTCTGGGTTGGCCAGCATCGGTGCGAGGTGGGCGGCTTGCTCACGCATCAGGTCTTGCACATACTTCTTGGGCTGACCCCGGGCTCGGCTGAAGGCGAAATGGATGTCGATGAAGTCTTTGGGCAGGTTTTGCAGCGGGCCAAAGTAGGGCAGCTCTTCTTTCGTGCGGGCACCGAAGAACAGCAGCAACTTGCCCCCTTCAAATTTGCCTGACGCACGCAAGCGCCGACGCCACTCGGTCATCGCACGCATGGGTGCGCTGCCGGTGCCGGTGCAGATCATCACGATGTGGCTGCCGGGGTGATTGGGCATCAAAAAGCTCGCGCCAAACGGGCCGATCACCTGCACTTTGTCGCCCACTGCCAGGTCGCACATATAGTTGCTGGCCACGCCGCGAACCGGTTTGCCAGCGTGATCTTCCAGTACCCGTTTCACCGTTAACGATAGATTGTTGTAGCCCGGCCGCTCGCCATTGCGCGGGCTAGCGACCGAGTACTGACGGGCGTGGTGCGCGCGGCCATGGCTGTCGGTGCCGGGTGGGTGTACGGCGATGGACTGGCCTTCCAGCAGCGGGAAAGGCGTTTTGCCGAAGTCCAGCACGATGTGATGCGTGTCGTACTCCTTGCCAACTTCTGTCACGCGCACATTGCCCGTGACGGTGGCGGTAATTGTTTTCTCCGCCGCTTTGGGGCCGTAAAGGTTGGTGTAGGCGTGCGCTGCCGACCAAGGCGGCAACGTGGCACCGAAATTAGAGCTGCTAGCTGCAACGGCTGTGGTGCTTTCAATCGCCGAAACAGTAGTAGCAACAACTGCGGGCTGGCTACCAGAGTCAGTTAACTGATCGGCCAAATGCTCCGCTGGAAGCTCCACCGGAAGCTCATCCCACAGCAGTTGTTCCGCAAGCGCATAGGCCTTGACGCGCGGCATCAAACGCCAGTTGTCAATCGAGCCGGTAGGGCAGGGCGAAATGCAGTCCATGCAGCTATTGCATTTGGCCGCGTCCACCACGTAGTTGCGGTCATCGTGGGTGATCGCGCCCACCGGGCAGGTCGCCTCGCAGGTATTGCAGCGGATGCAGATCTCGGGGTCGATCAGGTGCTGCTTGATGATGGCGGCGTCAGACGTTCCCATGATGTTTAGTTGAAGCGGATGTAGTCGAAATTGATCGCCTGCTTGTTGATGCCCATATTGGGCGGCGCGATCCAGTTGGCAAATTTACCCGGCTCCACAACGCGGCCCATCAGGCTGGCGATGTAGGCGCGGTCTTCTTTGCTGGGCAACCAGTTGCGCTCATTCGCGGCCCACTCTACATCGCTGACCACGCGGCCATCTGGGCTCACTTTCACGCCAGCCAGCGCACCAATATTGCGATGGAAGGCTTTGTGGGGCACTACCAGGCGGTGCGGCAACCCGGTTTTTTCGATAACTTTATTCCAGCGGTTCACACCGGCAACCGAGTCCTTGATGAAATCATCGCGCAGCACCTCGTTCAGCGCGTTCAGCATCGGCACTTCTTTCTCAACCAACTGGCCGCCATTTACTTCGAGGATTTTGTAGGTTTGACCTTTCAAGATGTGGTCGTCTTCGCGTTTGCCTTCTTCGTAACGACCTTTGAGGCCCGAGCTGTAGAAAATCGCTGCGTTGCTGGATTGATCCGCGCCGAAAAGATCAATGGTCACGCTGTAGTGGAAGTTGAGGTAGCGCTGCAACGTCGGCAGATCGATCACCCCTGCTGCGCGCAGCTTGCCCACGTCGTCAGTCTTTAATTCGAGCATTGCCGCAACGGTGCGCTGGATCACGCGAGAGATGCCACTCTCCCCCACAAACATGTGGTGCGCTTCCTCCGTCAACATGAACTTGGTGGTGCGGGCCAGCGGGTCAAACGCGCTTTCCGACAGGGCGGCGAGCTGAAACTTGCCATCGCGATCGGTGAAATAGGTGAACATGAAAAACGCCAGCCAGTCTGGCGTTTCTTCGTTGAACGCACCCAGAATGCGCGGGTTGTTTTCATCACCGCTGCGCCGCTCCAGCAGCGCTTCGGCTTCTTCACGGCCATCGCGACCAAAGTGGCGATGCAGCAGGTAGACCATAGCCCACAAATGGCGGCCTTCTTCGACGTTGATTTGGAACAGGTTGCGCAGGTCGTACATGCTCGGTGCCGTCAGCCCCAAGTGGCGCTGCTGCTCGACGGAAGCGGGCTCGGTGTCGCCCTGCGTCACGATGATGCGGCGCAGGTTGGCGCGGTATTCGCCAGGCACGTCGTGCCAGACTTTTTCACCCTTGTGGTCGCCAAAGTGAATGGTGCGGTCCTCCATGCCAGGGTTCAGAAAAATGCCCCAGCGGTAGTCGCGCATTTTGACGTGGCCAAACTGGGCCCAGCCTTGGGGGTCTACGCTCAC
>JANOTE010000535.1:0-1718 GCA_031416195.1 Rhodoferax sp. | reverse complement strand
TGGTTGTGTAGGTCATGTCAGGGCTTATCAAGTGGATCGAAGCGCTGAGTATGCCCAATTAGCGCTGTATCGGCTTGTTACGACATCAATGGAGCTTGGGTGGAATGATAGGCAGCGAACTCGACAACCCACCATCCACCGCCAATGCTTGGCCGTTGACGTACGAGGAATCGTCGGATGCCAAAAACAAGGCGGCGTGCGCAATCTCACTGGCCACGCCATAGCGGCGCAGCGGGTTGAGTTGGCCAATCTTTGCCTCCGAACCATGCGCCCGCGCGCGCTCGAAGATCGGCTGCGTCATGCCGGTTTCAATCAGGCCAGGGCAGATGGCATTGATGCGAATGCCCGTGCCCGCAAACTGGTTGGCGCTAGTCTGCACCAGGCTGATCACGCCTGCCTTGCTGGCGCTGTAGGGTGGCCCGCCCGCGCCCGAGCGCAGGCCCGCCACCGAGGCGGTGCAGATGATGGCGCCCTTACCAGCAGGCACCATCACCCGCGCGGCGTATTTGATGGCCAAGAACGGGCCAATCAGATTGATGGACAGGATGTTCATCCAGTCCTGTGCGGTCAGGTCGTCATAGGGGCGCAGGCCGCCACTGACGCCAGCGTTGGCGTAAACAATGTCCAACCCACCAAACTCGCTGACCGCCGCTTGAATGAAGGATTCAATCTCTGATTCTTTGGACACATCTGCAACCCGCGCGACTGCCCGGCCACCGGCTTTGTTGATCGCATCCGCCGTGGTTTGAACGTCAGGCGAGCGATCCACCACGATCACGTTTGCGCCGTGTTCGGCAAACAGCAATGCAGTGGCGCGGCCAATACCACTGGCGGCTCCGGTGATGACGGCGGATTTACCTTCGAGGCGTTTCATGGGCTTTCCTGAATTTTAGTAGTTTACTACATTTGTAGTCACATTTAATTAAAAATGAACCTGAGAGTTAATATTTACAGCCAAAACGGCTCAAATCACCAATTTATGAATAAAATTAGCCTCAAGCTCTCGTATTTGTTGCGTACATAGATACTATATTAATAGCAAACTACCAGAACTTGACTGTTACCCAACCTCGCACACTGGCCAGCGCGCCAGCCAGCTTGCCAGGCTCGGTGCCACCGGCCATCGCCATATCCGCTTTGCCGCCGCCTTTGCCGCCGACTTGGCCTGCGACGAAGTTGACGAGTTCGCCAGCCTTAACTTTGTCAGTGCAATCGGGCGTCACACCAACTGCGATTTGTACCTTTCCGGTCGATTTATCACCGTCGATGACACCCAGCACGACGACAGCAGATTTGAGCTTGTCTTTGAGCTTGTCCATCGTGTCGCGCAGCGTTTTGACATCGGCGCCTTCGAGCTGCGCGACCAGCAGTTTGAAGGTTTTTCCGTCTTTGCCGGTTAGCTCAATCGCCTGACTCAGCATCTCGTCGCCTTGTGATGATGCCAACTTGCCTTTGAGTGCCGCGACTTCTTTTTCCAGCGCCTTGACGTGATCGAGCACATGGTGAATGCGGTCGTTCAGCTCGGCCACGGGGGCCTTGACGGTTGCCGCAGCGGTGTTCACCGTATCTTCGAGCTGCTGTAAATAGGTGAGCGCATTGTTGCCCGTCACCGCTTCAATCCGCCGCACACCCGATGCCGCGCCACCTTCGGCAACGACCTTGAACAGGCCAATGTCACCCGTGCGCTGCACATGCGTGCCACCACACAACTCGCGGCT
>JANOTE010000534.1:0-6893 GCA_031416195.1 Rhodoferax sp. | reverse complement strand
CATGGCAGCGGCGAGTGTTTCTTTCAGCGGCGCTTCGCCTTTGTCTTCGCGCCAGCCTCGTTTGAACAAGGGCTCGCCCGAGGTGTCGATGTACAGCGACAGGGTGTCTGTCGTCAAGTGGGCGTAGATGCGAATGTCGGGCCAAGTGGTGTCCACATCGGGCCGCACGCCACCTGCTTTGGCGCGAAAGCGGTCGCACACGGCATCCTTGATTTTGAGGGCGGCAAAGTTCAATGAGGTAAGCGGACTGTGCTGGGCCGTCACTTCGATCTTGATGGTTTGGCGCGGTGTGAACCAGATCTCCCACGCGACTTCGCTGGCGGCGCGGTACAAATCCTGCTCGTTGCGGTAGCTGGTGAATGAGAGTTGCAGCAAGACGCGCTGTGCCAGGCGACTGTGCAAATTGAGCAGCATGGCATCGCGCCAAGACCCTGTCAACGCCACACCACCGCGCTGCTTGTGGATGTCTTGCTGCGCCAGCCCGGTGACGCGCTGAGCCTCGATTGTCAAGTAGTCTTCAACGCCCGCCGCACAGGGCAAAAATAACTGGAGCTGGTTCACAGGGTTTTTCTCAAATTGGTAGGGGCAATGCGCAGCGCCTCGCGGTATTTGGCGACGGTGCGGCGCGCGCATTCAATGCCCTGCTCCTTGAGCATGAGGGAAATCTGGCTGTCGCTCAAGGGCTTCTTGGGGGATTCCGCCGCGACAAACTGCTGAATCAAAGCCCGAACTGCGGTGCTGGAAGCACTGCCACCTGACTCGGTGCCCAAGCCGGATCCGAAGAAATACTTTAACTCAAACGTTCCAAATGGCGTGGACATGAACTTCGCGGTGGTCACGCGGCTGATGGTGGATTCATGCAGGCCCAGCTCGTCAGCAATCTCGCGCAGCACCAGCGGGCGCATGGCCAGCGCGCCGTGGACGAAGAAGCTTTTTTGCCGCTCCACAATGGCCGTGCTCACGCGCAAAATTGTGTCGAAGCGCTGTTGGATGTTTTTGATGAACCAGCGGGCCTCCTGCAGGCGCTGCTGAAGCGCGGCGTGGTTTGACGCGTCTCGCCCGCCACTGCGGTGACCCTTGAGTGCATTGGCGTAAATATCGTGCACGCGCAGGCGCGGCATGACATCCTGATTGAGTTGCACTTTGAACCTTGACGAGGTGCCTTGCCCTATTTTGATCACCAGCACATCGGGTACGACGACGTTGCGTTCGACATCCACAAACTTGCGGCCTGGCTTGGGCTCCAGCCGTCCAATCAGCGCAATCGCCTCGCGGGCCTCGGCATCGACACAGCCGCACAGTTGTGTCAGGCGCTTTAAATCCCGGCGCGCCAAAAAATCGATGGGCTGGGTGCAAATGCGCAGGGCCACCACGATGAGCCGCTCCTGCGCTTCCGTGGGCTGCAAATTCAGGCCCAGTTCGATTTGATCGGCCAGCAGCTTTTGCATGGCGCACAGTTGCAGGCGCAGGCATTCACCCAAATCGCGCGCACCTACGCCAGCGGGCTCCAGGTTTTGCAACAGACCCAAGGCGACGGTGAAATGGTGAACCAGGTTTTCGACCTGGTCGGTGTCATCTGGCCCGGCCAAACCCTCAGCCAGTAACTGCAAAGAATCTTCCAGATAGCCGTCGTCATTGAGCGATTCGATCAAAAACCGAAGCGCGATACGATCTTCATCGGACAAGCGCAGGCCGATGGCCTGCCGATGCAAAAATGATTGCAGAGACTCTTGGTTGCGCGCCAGCTCGGTCGCGTCTATATCGTCATCGCTACCCAGGTTGTTGGTGTGCGCTTTGGCATCTCCGCCCCACTCGCTGTCGTCAGGGGCCATGTCTACCGTGCCGTCACCTTCCCAGTTTTGCGTGTCCTCAGCGGAAAGTGGCGTCGCCTCGTCACTGTTTTGCGCGCCGGGGCCGGAGTCACCCGCGTAATCTGCACTCGGCTCGGCGCTGCTGTCACTGGTTGAATGGCTGACGGCAACTTCTGCCTCGCGCTCGCTCAAAGCCACCGGCGCATCGGTTTGCATCAAGCCAAAATCCTCGCGCGGCGCTTCATCCTGCGTGCGCTCCAGAAACGGGTTGTCGTCCAGCATCTGGTCAACCTCCTGGCTCAGCTCCAGCGTGGAGAGCTGCAACAGGCGAATCGATTGCTGCAACTGCGGCGTGAGCGCCAGGTGCTGCGAGACTCTTAGGGACAGGCCTTGTTTCATGATGCCGCCGCCGCGCCGGGCCGCCCCAAGCAACGCACGGCCCCCTCGGGGGGCAGAGAATTACACGAAGTGAATGACCGTGGGGGCATCATCACATCCTGAAGTGTTCACCGAGGTACACGCGGCGCACATCGGGGTTGTTGACGATCTCCGTCGGCGTGCCCTGTGCCAGCACATTGCCATCATTGATGATGTAGGCATGATCACAAATGCCCAGGGTTTCGCGCACGTTGTGATCGGTGATCAGCACACCGATGCCCCGCTCTTTCAGGAAGCCGATGATGCGCTGGATCTCGATCACGGCGATGGGGTCGATGCCCGCAAACGGCTCGTCCAGCAAAATAAAACGCGGTTGCGTTGCCAGCGCGCGCGCGATCTCGACGCGCCTGCGCTCACCGCCAGACAATGCCAACGCGGACGACGCACGCAGATGCTCCACCCGCAGGTCTTGCAGCAGGCCCGTCAGGCGCGCTTCGATCTCTGCTTTGTCCAACGGCTGACCGACCTTGGGGCCGTCGGTGTAATACTGTAGCTCCAGCACGGCGCGCACATTGTCTTCAACGTTGAGCTTGCGAAAGATCGATGCCTCTTGCGGCAGATAGCTCAAACCCAGCCGTGCTCGGCGGTGAATCGGCATGTGCTCGACGGATTTGCCATCGATGGTGATGTCGCCACCGCTGGCCCGCACCAAGCCCACAATCATGTAGAAGGAGGTGGTTTTGCCTGCGCCATTGGGGCCCAGCAGACCGACGATCTCGCCCTTTCGCACCACCAGCGATACGTCTTTGACGACCTTGCGGCTGCCGTATATCTTTTGCAGCCCGATCGCTTCCAGCCGGCTTTGCTCCAGCACAGGCGTCACTTTTTATCGCCGCTTGATGAGGAGCCCGGGGCCGCAGATGAAGCAGGCGAGGCCGGAATCTGAGCAGGCAGTGCATTAAGCAACGTGCTCGGGCGCAATTGCGTTGAAGGTGCTGACTGGCCTGTGCTGGGGCGGCTTGCGGGTGCGGCAGACGGCGCTCCAGCCGCATCGGGCTTGGGTGTCAACATGGCCCGCACACGCCCCGCAGGCGCGCCCGGTGTGCCTTTCGTGGCACCTCCATCAACCGTGAAAACATCTGTCGAGTTGTCATACACGATGAGGGCGCCGGTCATTTCGTCATTGACCACCGCGCCAAGAAAGCGCCGCAACTGCGCGCGCTTGATGAACTTGACGGTGTCCGCCTTGCCGTCATATTCAATGATTTCGCCCTCACCTTCAATGAATTCGTCCACACCGTCGCGCTTTTGCCTGAAAAACGCCAGCCTGCCCGCCTCGGCGGTCACCACACCATATTGAAAACCCTGCGGGTCTTGGCGCACATCGAGCTTGCCGCCACGAATCACAATCGTGCCTTTGGTCAGGACGACCTTGCCCGTGAACACGCTGGTTTGCTTCTGGTCGTCGTAGCGCAAAGCATCGGCCTCGATGTTCATCGGCTTGCTGCGGTCGGCTTTTTCGGCCCAAACGACACCGTTTGCCAACAGGCAAGCCAGCAGCAGGCCACCGAGGCGGGCAGCGTGTAGAGACCGATGATGAACGGTGGATTTCATGAAGGCACGAATCTTGCTAAATTTGATTTTCCATTGTAGCGACCCGCTTTGCGTGAAATGGTTGAATCCGCATAAAAAACCCGAAAAAAAAGCCCGCAGCAAGCAGGCTTTTTTGGAAAATTGATGCGCGGTTTACTTGCCAGCGCGCACCACGTTGATGAGGAAATCGGTGATCAACAGGCCGCGCTCCATGCTTTTGGCCAACGTACCATCGGTGTAAAACCGCCCCGCAATGCCCAGGGCTGGCACCCCTTCGACCTTGTAAGTGTTTTGCAGTTGGGTTGCTCGGGTAGCTTTGGTGGAGACGGAAAACGAGTTGTACTGCTCCAGAAATTTCGCCTTGTCCACGCCCTGCTTGGCCACCCAGTCGGCAATGGCATCGCTCTTGTTGAGCACCAATTTCTCGCCATGAATGGCGGTGAACACCTTGACGTGCAGTTTGTCCAGCAGGCCCATCGCCTCCAGCGCGTAAAAAAGGCGCTGCTGGGGCACGAAATCATCACGGAAGCCGACCGGAACCCGGCGCACCGACACATCTTTGGCAACATTTTTGACCCAGGCCTCCAGCGCGGGCTCAAAGGCGTTGCAGTGTGGGCAGTTGTACCAAAAAAATTCTACAACCTCGATCTTGGGTGCGGGGGCCTCGACCGTTGCGCGTTTGTCCAGCACCAGATAGTCAGTGCCCGCTTCGGGTTTTTTGGGTTGCGCCTGAGCCATGATGGCTGGCGCATAAAACGCCGATGCCATCACGGCAGAACCGCCCATTACAGAACACACCACAGAAAAATCACGACGCTTCATCTTCAAATCCTTTGTTCAGTTTTTAACCAACAATTCAATCACTACCGCTGTTTTTGAGCCCGCACAACCGCGAAAGTTCAGCGCCAAAACTTCCGGTGAACACTAACGTTTTGCGTCTACCGTTGCACACGCACCAACGCTGTATCCTGCCCTGCGCCGTCCAGCTTTTCTTTATTGCGCTCGGCATCCTCCTTGGTGTTGAACGGCCCCACCCGCACCCTGAAAATTGCCCGGCCCGATTGCTCACGCTCGGTCACTTTGGCTTCCACCCCGGTCAACGACAGCTTGACCCGCTGGGTTTCAGCATCTTCAGCATTGCGATAGGCACCGACCTGCACGAAATACACAAACGGCTCAGAGGCCGAATTGGATGACTTGGCGCGCGCCAAATCACCCAACGGGTCGCCAGACGCTGCAGGCGCTGCATCGGTTTTCGGCGCAGCAGCCTTGGCGGCCTCTGTGCTTGCTGCGTCAGGCTTATTGGCCTGCGGCTTCGCAGCCGTGCCGGGCCCGCCCGCGACCGCAGGTGCTACTGGCGACACCGCGTCAGAAGCGGTTTCAGCCGGAGTGGCAACAGTCGCTGGGGCGGGTACCGTTGCCGTGGGTTTTGCCGGGTTTTTACCGTAAAGCGGGGCGTTCGGATCCCAGTCTTTGTTCTTTTTGGCTTCTACCGCGTCCTGTTCAGGCGTGCGGGATTGGCCTTTGTTGACGAACGGGCTGGGTACTTTGGCAACGTAAATCGCCACCGCCAGCGCGGCACCCAGGCCTAATACCAAACCAATGATCAGACCCAAAATCGTTCCACCCAGCTCACGTTTCATTCGCTCACCTGTCGTCTCGTTCAGTTTCATCGTCGTCATCATGGTTATCGTGGGATCACATTTTGACGGGTGCGCTCACACCCAAAATCGCCAAGCCATTGTTCAACACCTGCGCCGTAGCGGCCACCAAGGCCAGGCGCGCGAGCCTCACTGCCTCATCATCCACCAAAATGCGCTCCACATCGTAGTAGCTGTGGTACGCAGCAGCCAGCTCACGCAGGTAAAAGGTGACATCATGCGGCGAAAAATCAAGGGCCGCTGCCGTCAGCATCTCAGGGTACTTGGCCAACAGCAGCATCAAGCCCATCGCCTGCGGGCTTTGCAGGGGCGACAAATCAACTCTTTGCAGATCAGAAACCACTAACCTCAAGGATCGAACATTTTCACCCAACTCGTCTAAGCTAGTCTGATCCAACGCTTCCAATCGGTCACTGTCAACGGTTAGGCTGTCTCCCCGCCGTTGCGCATGCCATGCTCGCAGCACCGAGCAGATGCGGGCATGGGCGTATTGGACGTAATACACCGGGTTGTCATTGTTTTTGGCCAGCGCCAGGTCAATGTCAAACACGTACTCGGTGTCGGGTTTTCGGCTGAGCAAAAAGAAGCGCACCGCGTCTTTGCTGGTCCACTCGATCAAATCGCGCAAAGTCACATAACTGCCGGCCCGCTTGGAGATTTTGACCTCCTCACCGCCGCGCACCACGCGCACCATGGTGTGCAGTACGTAGTCTGGGAAGCCTTGCGGCACACCCATGCCCACCGCTTGCAAGCCAGCGCGCACTCGGGCGATGGTGCCGTGGTGGTCGGTGCCCTGGATGTTGATGACCTTGTCAAACCCTCGCTCAAACTTGCTGATGTGATAGGCAACATCGGGCACGAAGTAAGTGAACGAGCCGTCTTTCTTGCGCATCACGCGGTCTTTGTCGTCGCCGTAGTCGGTGGATTTGAGCCACAGCGCGCCATCTTGCTCGTAGGTCTTGCCAGCGGCGATTAGCTTTTGCACCGTCGTGGCGACTCGATTGCTGGTGTACAGACTGGACTCTAGGTAGTAGTTGTCAAACTTGACCGAGAAAGCCTTCAAGTCCAGATCCTGCTCATGGCGCAAATAGGCCACGGCAAACTGGCGAATGTCGTCCAGGTTGTTCAAATCGCCACCGGCGGTGAACTGGCGGTCGTCCGAACGTACCGTCTTTTTCGCCAGGAAATCCTGCGCAATATCGCCGATGTACTCGCCGTTGTAGGCATTGGCATTCTCGCCACTGGGCCATTGCGCATCGCCCGGTTTGAAGCCCTTGGCGCGCAACTGCGTGCTGGTAGCCAACGTGCCGATTTGCACGCCGGCACCGTTGTAATTGAACTCCCGGTCCTCGTCCCAACCCTGGGTTTGAAACAGGTTGCAGATCGCGTCCCCCAAAGCGGCCTGACGGCCATGGCCGACATGCAGTGGGCCAGTGGGGTTGGCGGAAAC
>JANOTE010000533.1:0-8060 GCA_031416195.1 Rhodoferax sp. | reverse complement strand
GCCAGCGACGCTGCGCTCTCCTGCAACGTGGCCTGCGCTTCTTGTACACGGCGCTGCGCAATCAAGCCTTCGCCAAACAGATCCTTTTCCCGCTGGGCCGCCTGTCTCGCCAGTGTTGCCCGGACGTTGGCCTGAAGCAGTTGCAACTGCAATTGACCCAGCTCCGGGCTGGCAATCCGGATCAAGGATGTACCCGCCTGCACCATCTGGTTTTGCTGCACGAGCAACTGCAACACCAACCCGCTCACTGGCGAGCTGACTACCTGCTCGGCATTTGAGGGAATCACAACCTGTGCTGGGTAGGTTTTCTGCACCGACTCTTCCTGGCTTTGCAATGGCATCGTCTGGATGCCCATTACCGCCAGTTGAGCACTGGCAACGGCAAATTTCGCGGGTCGATTTGCCGCTTGAGCACTCCACGTCAAGGTACAGACCCCGGTCAAGGCCAGGGCGCATGCGGTAGCCCGAACAGAAAACAGACTATTGATATTCATATCTAACCTCAAATAATGACTGAAACGGAAAAAATAATAGCTAATTGTGCAGATAACGCGGGGGCTAGATGCCAAAAACATTATTAATTTTCTTATTTTGGTTTTCTTACGTCAAAATATTAACTCAAAAGTTAATTTTTAACAACGATGCGCGTACTTGACTTTAAACCGCGCAGTAGCAGGCGGTTTGCCGGGCAAGGTCACTACCGCAACACCTTTGGTTGATTTTGGGACGGCCGTGCGCCTGCGAAGAAGAGGGAATGAAATCAAGGAATATCTCCGAAGTAAAAAAATACTTCGGCAGTCCTTCACGCTGACACGTCAGCGCGGTTCAGGCGAAAGGATCACCCAATCAAAGGACTGCCACGGCCATTGAGACCGGGAGCCATTTCGGGCGTTCAATATCGCTGGAGGAGATGTCTGCGGGCCAATACGATATGTGCTCGGCGATGTCTGTGCCCGTGTTGGAAAAGTGAGTGATCGAAATTTCACCCAGCACGCCCACCGAGTGCGGGTGGCAGCAGTGGGGCTGCGCCGCGCAGTCGGCAGCTAATTCCGGCGCTTGAGCTGCCGCCGAAGCTTGCGCAACCGCATTCGCCACGTCGAAAGTGACGTGCGTGGCTGCCCAACTCGATTGAAAGAGTGATAAGAAAACGAGAAAAGTACAAACCACTCGACGCATGGCGGGCATGATATCAGCGCGTTCGGGATCGTTGTGGTCCTAACCCCGCAGGGTGTCCGGGAATTGTCGGTCGCACGGATCAGCGCGTTGAACGCATCGACCGTGCTTGGTCCGCATTGCATCCATTACGCCTCAATGCGGGCCGGGCTTGATCCACGTCAAACACGGCGTGCGTGTCGCAGCGTAAGCTGACTCCATGCCGCAACTGCCCAGCCTGTCAACGCCTTGCTGCTGCTGATGGACACTGCCTCAGTTCAGTTCGAAGCCGCGCACCTAGTGCATGGCCAGGATCGGCCGGCTCCGGGTTACGCGTCGTACCCGACCGCAGACCGGTTTGTAGAAGCGTTCAGCGGCAAAGATTATGCCCAAGCGCTACAGCAGCGCCAACACCCCGTCAACACCCAAGTGCAGCCGCTGGCCTTGTACGTACACATCCCATTTTGCGAGTCGCTGTGCTACTTCTGCAAATGCAACAAGGTTATTACCGCTCAGCATCAGCGCGCTGCGTCCTATCTGCATTACTTGGAGCGCGAGCTTGAGCTGCACCGCGCCGAAGTTGGGTCTGACCAAGTGGCGTCGCAGCTTCACCTTGGTGGCGGCACGCCGACCTACCTGAGCGATGGTGAACTGCAGACGCTGATGGCCAAGCTGCGGCGCAGCTTCCGGCTGGCGTCAGACGGTGACTACGCCATTGCAGTTGATCCGCGCACGGTCGATACCACACGACTTCGCAGACTCGCTGACCTGGGTTTCAACCGCGTCAGTTTTGGCCTGCAGGATTTTGATGAAGCCGTTCAGAAAGCGGTACACCGTGTTCAAAGCGCCGAACAGGTTGACGCAGTGGTCAGCGCGGCGCGGTGCAGTGGTTTTAGCTGCGTCGGTGTTGATCTGATCTGCGGCTTGCCCCGGCAGTCGCTGGAGTCATTCAGCCGCACCGTGGCGAGGGTGATTGAGTTGCGGCCCGACCGCATTGCGATGTATCCCTACGACCATGCGCCGGTGCATTTCACGCCGCAACGGCGTATCTCCAACGCCGAGGTGCCCCCGGCAGCGACCCGCCAGAGGATGCTGTCCGACGCAACGCAGGCACTCATCCGGGCCGGTTACGTCTACATCGGCATGGATGATTTCGCCCTTGCGACAGACACACTTGCCCTGGCCAAACGCCAGGGGCGGCTGTCGCGCAGTTGGAACGGCTACAGCAGCCAGCCCGACGGCGACTTGATCGGCCTGGGCGTGTCGGCGCTCGGCCGCATCGGCGCGACTTACAGCCACAACACCGATTCAATTGCGAAATACTGCGACCTACTGGATCAGGGTCAATTCCCGGTGGTTCGCGGCCTTACCCTGACCCGGGATGACTTGGTTCGCCGTGCAGTCATCATGGCGCTAATGTGCCAGGGCCAGCTCAGTTTTGAGGCGATTGAGTTGTCGTACTTGTTGGATTTTCCAGGCTATTTTGCAGTGGAGATGAAAGCTTTACGGCGCCTGGCCGAGCTGGATCTGGTCATTCTGGATGAGGCGGGAATTCAACTCACTGCCAGCGGTTTGCTATCGTTGCCACGGGTTGCGATGGTGTTTGACCGGTATCTGCAAAATGACTACAGCCGTACACGCTTTGCACAGATCATTTGATGCGATGGCAACGACCCCAAGCGCGTTTGAATCCCGTTTTATTGCGCAGTTTTGCGGCTCATCGCCTTTTTGATCAGCGCCGCCGCATCGCGCACCAAGTCAGGCCCTTGGTAAATCAGCCCGGTGTAGAGCTGCACCACATCGGCACCCGCCTTGATTTTGCCCAGTGCGTCAGCCGCGCTCAAGATGCCACCGACGCCGATGATGGGGAAACTTTTGCCCAACGCGGCGCGCAGTTGCGTGATGACGCGGTTGCTCATGGCCAGCACTGGCGCGCCGCTCAGGCCACCCGCCTCGTCGCTGTGCAGCAGGCCTTTGACGGCCTCGCGGCTGAGCGTGGTGTTGGTTGCCACAACGCCAAAGGCGTTGTTTGGCAAGCCATCGCCGTCCATGCCGTGGCGTAACAGCGTGGCGGCGATGGCTTTGACTTGCCCCTCATCCAGATCCGGTGCGATTTTGACGAAGATCGGAACGTTCTTCTGGTGCGTTTTTGCCAGCGTTTTGCGCTTCGCAGCGATGGCGGCGAGCAGTCCGTCCAGCGCCTCGTCGCCTTGCAGTGCGCGCAGGTTTTGGGTGTTGGGGCTGGAGATGTTGACCGTCACGTAATCCGCATGTGGGTAAACGCCTTCGAGGCCAATCAGGTAATCGTCGGTGGCGCGTTCAATCGGTGTGGCGGCGTTTTTGCCAATATTCAAACCCAACAGTGGCCCGCCTGTGGACTTTCGGATGGAGGAGCGCTGCACGTTGGCGATGAAGGCCTCCAGCCCGTCGTTGTTGAAGCCCAGCCGGTTGATCAGCGCATTGGCCTGCGTCAAGCGAAACATGCGCGGCTTGGGGTTGCCGCTTTGCGCCAGCGGGGTCACGGTTCCGACCTCGATAAAGCCAAAGCCCATCGCCGCCAGGCCATCGATGCAACGGGCGTTTTTGTCCAGCCCGGCGGCCAGGCCGACGCGGTTGGGGAAGCTAAGGCCCGCCAGCGTGATCGGGTCGTGTACACGGGCATTGCAGTAGGCCCATTCAAGCGGCGTGCGCTGGATTTTGGCCAGGCCGTGCAGGGTCAGTTCGTGCGCAACTTCGGGGTCGAGCGCAAATAAAGCGCGGCGGGCAAGGGCGTAAGGGAGGAGTGACATAAGGCGGACATTGGATAATCTTGAGTTTCCAACAGATTGTCGCAAATGACGCAAGACGAACTTAAAGCTCAGGTTGGCCTGGCTGCTCTTCAGTACGTGGGCAACGGAGAAATTGTGGGCGTGGGCACGGGCTCAACCGTCAATAAATTTATCGAGGCGCTGGGTACGATCAAAGACCAGATCAAGGGCGCGGTGTCCAGCTCTGAGGCCAGCAGCGTGCGACTCAAGGCCTTGGGCATCAGCGTGTTTGAAGCCAATGAGGTGGGGGAGCTGGCGGTTTACATCGATGGCGCCGATGAAATCGATCCGAGTGGCTGCATGGTCAAAGGCGGCGGTGCGGCGTTGACCCGTGAGAAGATCGTGGCGGCGCAATCGCGCCTATTGGTGTGCATTGCCGATGCGTCCAAGCAAGTGCAGACGCTGGGCAAATTCCCGCTTCCGGTGGAGGTGATTCCAATGGCAAGCGCGCGGTTGATTCGCCAGTTTGCAGCACTGGGCGGCCTGGCTGCGCTGCGCTTGAAAGACGGCCAACCGCTGGTGACGGACAACGGCCAGCAGATTCTGGATGTGACCGGTTTGCAGATCCGCGAGCCGCTGGAGTTTGAATCGATGGTGAGCCAATGGCCGGGTGTGGTGACGGTGGGGGTATTTGCCCATCAGCGTGCGCAGGTGTGCTTGCTGGGGACGCTGCAAGGCGTGCAAACGCTGCGGTTTGATGCACGTCTAGGTGACAGTTTGCTATAGTAAATATAGCTTTCTATGCATATTATCCGGGAGCTAGAGCACTATTTAATTGTGAAAATCGGCTATTTTCCCGATTTTTCATCAAAAAATTAACCCACAGGTTAATTTTTTACCCATCCACGCTCAAACCGTCTGATGACGATTTAGAAACGAATCCCCGCCGGGTTGGAGCCGCTGTCCTCTTGTGCAGGGGGGGGCGCAACCGGGGCTGCTGCCGTGCGCGCGGGCGGTGCCACAACGTCAGGCTTTTGGATGACCACCAGCGGTGCGGCAGCGGGGCTGCGGTAATTGGCGGGCAGTTTGGAGCTGGAGGGGTAGCCTGCGGCGTCCAAGTACTGCGTCCATTCCGAATCGGAGTAGCCTTTGATTTTTTGCCCGCCAATGGTCAAAAACGGCAAGTTGTTCTCGCCGCTGATGCGCGTCAGCGCTTGCACGTCTTCGTTGGTGCTGACAGTGCGCTCGCTGAACGGAATGCCCCGGCTGGCCAGTAGGGTTCGCCCGGCACCGCACGGTGCGCAGTTGGTCGAGGTGTACAGCGTCACCGGAAAGCGGCTTGCCACCTGGCTTAACTCGTACGGCAGCGGCGCGCCGCCAATCTCCAGCGGTTTGCCGCCACGGCCCGTTGCAGTGGTTTTGTCATCGCGCGTGACCGGGGGTTTGTCTGAAAAAGTCACTTTACCGTCTGCGCCGACGATGCGGTAGACGGTTTGCGCCGGAACACTTTGCAGCGTGAAAATGGCTGCACACAGGACGGCGGCTTGTGTGATGGATGCCAGGCAAGTCGGGTTCATAGCGAAGTTCATCGTTGGATGATTTCCAGTTTTTCGGGTCAGAGCGCGCCCGCCATGCCCTGGTGCCGCAACAGCGCGTCCAGCGTAGGCTCGCGCCCGCGAAAGGCCTTGAACGACTCCATCGCCGGGCGGCTACCGCCCGCTTCCAGAATGGCTTCGCGGTATTTTCGCCCGGTTTGGGGGTTTGGCAAACCGTTGTTACCCGCCGTTTCCTCAAACGCGGCGTAGGCATCGGCGCTGAGCACCTCGGCCCATTTGTAGCTGTAATAGCCCGCCGCATAGCCGCCCGCAAAGATGTGGCTGAAGGTGTGCATCGGGCGGCTCCACTCAGGGTGGTGTACCACCGCCACCTCGGCACGCACCTTGGCCAGCAGCGGCAAAAATGGGTCAACCGGGTTGTGTTCTGAATGCAGGAGCATGTCAAACAGGGCAAATTCGACCTGACGCAGCGTCTGCATGCCGGTCTGGAAGTTTTTGGCAGCCAGCATTTTGTCAAACAGCTCGCGCGGCAGCGGCTCACCGGTGTCGACGTGCGAGGTCATGTGCTTCAACACATCCCACTCCCAGCAGAAGTTCTCCATGAACTGGCTCGGCAGCTCCACCGCATCCCACTCCACACCGCTGATACCCGACACATCGCGCTCGCTCACCTGCGTCAGCAAGTGGTGCAGGCCGTGGCCAAATTCGTGGAACAGGGTGATGACATCATCATGGGTCAACAGCGCGGGTTTCTTGATTCCGTTTTCTTCCACACCATCGGCAAAATTGCAGACCAGTTGGGCCACGGGGGTTTGCACGGCGGCAGTGTCCGGGCGCAGCCAGCGGTTGCGCACATCGTCCATCCAGGCACCACCGCGCTTGCCATTGCGGGCGGTCGGGTCCAGGTAAAACTGGCCAATCAACGCAGTTGACGTGCTGCCATCTGCCGCGGTGGCGCTGCGTTCCAGGCGGTAGAAAGATACGCCAGGGTTCCACACGGGTGCGGTGTCGGGGCGAATCGACACGTCGAACAATGTCTCGATGATTTTGAACAAGCCTGCCAGCACTTTTGGGGCCGTGAAATACTGCTTGACCTCCTGTTCGCTGAAGGCGTATCGCGCTTCTTTCAATTTTTCGCCCGCGAAGGGCAAGTCCCAATATTGCAGGGCGGGCAGGTTCAGGTGCTTCTGCGCAAACTCGGTGAGATCGGCCAAATCCTGTTTGGCAAACGGCTTGGCCTTGGCCCCTAAGTCGCTCAAAAAGTTCACGACTTCAGCCGGAGACTTTGCCATTTTCGGCACCAAGGAGAGATCACCAAAATTGGCAAAACCCAGTAGTTTGGCTTCTTCCAGGCGCAGTGCCAAAATCTCCTGAATCAACGCGGTGTTGTCCAGCTTCAAGCCCTCGGGCGCAGCTTGGTCTGAGGCGCGGGTAACGTAGGCGCGGTAGAGTTTTTGGCGCAGCTCACCTGACCTTGCGAACTGCATCACGGGCAGGTAGCAGGGCATTTTCAGCGTGAGTTTGTAGCCGTCCTTGCCGTCTATTTTTGCGGCTGCCAGTGCGGCTTGAATGACGTCATCGGGCACACCTTCAAGCTCTTCGCGAGTGGTGTAATAGGCATACGAGTCGGTCGCATCCAGCGCGTTTTCGCTGAACTTTTGCGACAACTCGGCGGCGCGTTCTTGAATGGCGGCAAATCGTTCGCGGGCATGGCCGGTCAATTCCGCGCCACCCAGCACAAAGTTGCGAACGGCGTTTTTATGGGCTTGGCGCTGCTCGGCGTTCAGGGTGTTGATGTCAATCGCCTTGTACTTTGCGTACAGGCGTTCGTCCGCCCCCAAGCGGGTCATGAACTCGGTCACCTTGGGCAGTGCCGCGTTATACGCGGCGCGCAACTCGGGTGTATCGGCCACAGCGTTCAAGTGGCTTACGGCACCCCAAGCGCGGCCCAGGCCTTCCGTGGCCACATCCAGCACCTTGGCAATAGCCGTCCATTGGGCGGGGAATGCGGGGGCGGTGACAGTTTCAAGCGCGCTGCTGGCATCGGCCAATAGCTGATCCATTGCCGGGCCCACGTGCTCGGGCAGAATCTGGTCAAACAGGGGCAAGCCAGCGAAGTTGAGAAGAGGGTTGGTCATAGTGTTCATCACGGTTAGATGGAGGCTTTTATTATGAGTTCAATCAGATTTTTACAAAAGAAGCTGCGCGTTCAGCCGCCTCCAAAGTGTTCACCAACAACATCGTGATCGTCATCGGTCCCACGCCACCGGGCACGGGAGTGATCCAGCCCGCGACTTCTTTGACGTTGGCAAAATCCACATCACCGCAGAGTTTGCCCGCCGCGTTGCGGTTCATGCCGACATCGATCACGATGGCACCGGGCTTGACCATGTCGGCGGTCAGGGTGTTTTGCCGCCCTACCGCGGCGACGACGATGTCGGCCATCAACGTGTGGGCTTTGAGATCGGCCGTCGCACTGTGACAAAGGGTGACGGTCGCATTCTTTTGCAGCAGCATCAGTGCCATCGGCTTGCCCACGTTGTTGCTGCGACCAATCACCACGGCGTGTTTGCCTTTGAGGTTCACGCCTGTGCTTTCCAGCAGC
>JANOTE010000532.1:0-4854 GCA_031416195.1 Rhodoferax sp. | reverse complement strand
GCCAGCCTGGCGTGCTCGCGGCAACGCTCGGCTACTACAGGGCCATGCTCGACCCCGCCAAAGGCGACCCCAGCCTGCAAACGACGCGGGAACTCATGGGCCGGCCAATCTCGGTGCCAACGCTTGCGCTGTGCGGTGGCGACGACCTGCGCGCCGAACTGATGACTGATCAAGCGCAGTATTTCAGTGGCGAATACGACTACCAGGTGGTTCCCGGCGCCGGCCATTTTCTGCACCGCGAGAAACCAGCGGAAGTGACACGGCTCCTGCTGGAATGGCTGGGTTTGTCACAGTCTACGTGACACAAATTTATCGATTGAATGCCGCAAACATTGAAGCGGACTGATTTACTACAAATGTAGTAAAAATTCGATGGATTTGGGCTATTTATGTGATTTTTAGGCTCTTTTGCTTAAATTATGAACAAAATATGCCTCCAGCTCTCCAATAACATGCATATAATGCTATTTAAAATATAGCACATAAACGTGACAGGTTTTTGACTGGATACCATTAGCGCAAGTGGCGGCATTCATCAACGAATTTGGCGCGCGGCTGTCGCTGGTAGCTTGATCAACTACAGCAATCCGACACCACAGTTTGCGCCGCTCAAGCAGCCAGCGGCTGAATTTCCTTCTCCAGCCGCTTCGTCAAGGCCTTGGCGGCGATCTTGATGTCATATGCCGTTTGCAAATTCATCCAGCTTTGCACATCGCCGCCGAAGTAGCGCACCAGCCGCATCGCCGTATCCACCGTCACCCCACGGCGCTCCAGCACGATGTCGTTGACACGTGATGCGGGCACTTTGAGCGCCTGCGACAGGGCATTCGGACTCAATCCCAAGGGCTTGAGGAAGTCTTCACGCAAAACCTCACCAGGGTGAATGGGGCGAAGACCATTTTTTGGGGCTGCAATCGTCATGGCGAACTTCTGTATTTCAATGGTAATCAACAATTCTCACGTCATGGACACCATCAGGCATCCAGACAAAACACAAACGAAACTCAGTTAAATTCAACCTCCAGCCGCCACAGCGGCGCACTGAACCGCGCGCTCCAGGTTTGCCCCGCGCTCACGGGCCAGGCATCCGTCCAAGTGCCGGTGGTGATCACGTCCCCGGCTTGCAGGCCTGGGGCATTGGGGCAGTTGCGCAGCTCGCGCATGAAGTGATGCAAGGCATGCAGCGGGCCTTCGAGCACATTGGCACCCTTCCCCTGCTCAACTTGCTTGCTGTCGTGCATAAGTGAAACGGTAGCCGCTGCCAGTTGCTGGTCAAACGCCTCGGCGGATACCGCCACGTCGCGCACTGGCACTTTGCGGCCCACCACCAGGTGGGCGTGCAAGCCGCCATCGGCCACCGCATCAGCAGCGGTGAATTTCCAGCCAGGCAGGTGTGATTGCACGATCTCAAACCCCGGTGCGAACCAATCGAGGCAGTCAAATAGCTTTTCCAAAGTGGCATCAGGCGGCGGCGCGGCGCGCAGGCCGAAAACGGCTTCAGGCTCGATGCGGGGCTGGCAAATGCCGCTCAAGTTCACACTCCCCTGTCCGTCGCAAAACTGCAAAGTGCTGCTCCAGACTGTGCCCCACACGGGCGCAAATACGTTGTACCGGGGCCAGATGTTGCGGTTGGTAAAGCCGATTTTGTAGCCTTGCGGCACCTCGCCTCGGCGCATGCGCAGTGTGCGCACGGCCAGCGCGCTCTGGTAGGCGGCTGCCACGTCGAAGCCCGGCTGCAGGCTTGGCGCGCCACTCCAGAGCTCGGCGGAGTCGTAATGGGATAGGAGTTGTTGAGGGGTCATAGAGATATCACCCCACCCAAGTCCGCGCGTTGCGCCACAACCGCATCCACGCACTGTGCGCAGCCACATCGCCACTCGTCCAGCTCATCTGCACATTGCGGAACACGCGCTCGGGGTGAGGCATCATGGCGGTGAAGCGGCCGTCAGGGGTAGTTATGCCAGTCAGGCCGCCTGCGCTGCCGTTGGGGTTGAAAGGATAGGCTTGCGTGGCTTGGCCGTGGTTGTCGATGAAGCGCAGGGCGATGATGGCTTTTGACGGGTTGCCGCGACCGCCGCTGGTGGGTTCGAAATTGGCAAAGCCTTCACCGTGGGCGACGGCGATTGGCAAGCGCGTTCCTGCCATGCCTTTGAAAAACAGCGACGGAGAATCGAGCACTTCAACCATGCTCAGCCGCGCTTCAAAACGCTCGCTCTGATTGGTTGTGAAACGCGGCCAATGCTCTGCACCGGGGATGATGTCAGCCAGCTCGGCAAACATCTGACAGCCGTTGCACACGCCCAGGCCGAAGGTGTCGGCGCGACCAAAGAAGGCTTTGAATTGATCTGCCAAAACCGCATTGAAGGTGATGGAGCGTGCCCAGCCGATACCTGCACCCAGCGTGTCGCCGTAGCTGAAGCCGCCACACGCGACAACGCCTTTGAAGTCCTGCAGCTTGGCGCGGCCTGTTTGCAAATCGGTCATGTGGACATCGAAGGCTTCGAAGCCTGCCTCAGTGAAGGCATAAGCCATCTCGACGTGCGAGTTCACGCCCTGCTCGCGCAGCACGGCGATGCGCGGGCGTGAGAGCATCAACGCGGGGCTGGTCATAGGCTCTGCTACGCTGCCCACAATGTGCAAATGCAAGCCGGGGTCGGTCGGGTCGCCCGCCGCTGCGTGCTCGGCATCCGCGCAGGTGGGGTTGTCGCGCAATTGGCAAATCTTCCAACTGGTGCTGTCCCACACTTGGTGCAGGTCTTGCACCTTGGCCGTGAAAACGGCCTTGGCGTCGCGCCATATTTGAACGTCTCCAATACCGGCTTTGATGGTTGAGTGGGCTGGGCGGGTTTTGCCGACGAAATGGCTGTGCTTGCTCAAACCATGCTCGCGCAGGGTTTGCATGACTTCATTGCGCTGTGCAGTACGCACTTGCAACAGCACGCCCAGCTCTTCGTTGAACAACGCCTTCAAGGTCAACTCTTCGCGCCGCGCACTGACTTGCCCAGCCCAGTTTTTACTGTCACCGATTTCCATGCGGCTGTCAGTGATGCCATCGCCCTCGGTGACCAGCATGTCCACATTCAGCGCGATGCCAACGTGGCCCGCAAACGCCATCTCGCAGGCTGCCGCAAACAGGCCGCCGTCGCTGCGGTCATGGTACGCCAGCAGCTTGCTTAGACTGCGCAACTGGTTGATGGCCCCGACCAGGTTCACCAGGTCTTGCGGATTGTCCAGATCCGGCACTTCGTCGCCGAGTTGGTTCAAAGTTTGCGCCAAGATGCTGCCGCCCATGCGGTTTTTGCCATGGCCCAAATCGACCAGAACCAGCGTGGTGTCGAGTTCTGTTGCATTTAGCTGTGGCGTGAGGGTGCCGCGCACGTCAGCCAATGTGGCGAAGGCGGTGACGATCAAACTGACGGGGCTGGTAACTTTTCTGTCCTGCCCCTCATCCTTCCACTGCGTGCGCATCGACAACGAATCTTTGCCCACAGGAATCGAGATGCCCAAAGCGGGGCACAACTCCAGCCCCACCGCTTTCACGGTCGCATACAGCGCGGCATCTTCACCCGGCTCGCCGCACGCCGCCATCCAGTTGGCCGACAGCTTGACGCGATCCAATTCAATCGGTGCCGCCAGCAAATTGGTGATCGCCTCGGCCACCGCCATGCGGCCCGACGCAGGGGCGTTGATGCTGGCCAGCGGCGTGCGCTCGCCCAAGCTCATGACCTCGCCCGCGAAGCCTTTGAAATCAGCCAGCGTGACGGCGCAATCAGCCACGGGAACCTGCCACGGGCCAACCATCTGGTCGCGGTGGCTCAAACCGCCCACGGTGCGGTCGCCGATAGTGATGAGAAAGCGCTTGGATGCGACGGTGGGATGGGCCAACACATCGATACAGGCCTTTTGCAGATCAACACCGGTCAGGTCGATGGGTTTGAATTTGCGCGCTATCGTTGTCACGTCGCGGTGCATTTTGGGTGGCTTGCCCAGGAGCACGTTCATCGGCATCTGGACAGGTGCTTGCAGGGTATCGTCCCCATCGGCAACAACAAGTTCTCGCTCCTGCGTCGCCACGCCCACCACCGCAAACGGGCAGCGCTCGCGCTCACACAAGGCTTTGAACAAATCCAGCGACTCAGGCGCCATGGCCAGCACGTAGCGCTCCTGGCTTTCGTTGCACCAGATTTCCTTGGGGGCCAAGCCAGATTCTTCGAGCGGCACGGCGCGCAGGTCGAATCGCGCGCCTCGGCCCGCGTCGTTGGTCAGCTCGGGGAAGGCATTGCTCAGGCCGCCTGCGCCTACGTCGTGGATGGCGAGGATCGGATTACCGTTTCCGGCGGAGCCGCCGCCATCGCCCATTGCCCAGCAGTGGTTGATGACCTCTTGCGCGCGGCGCTCAATCTCCGGGTTGCCGCGCTGCACCGAATCAAAGTCGAGCTGCGCCGCATTCGCACCCGTCGCCATCGAACTGGCCGCGCTGCCACCCATGCCGATGCGCATACCAGGGCCGCCGAGCTGGATCAGCAGGCTGCCAGCGGGGAATTCGATCTTTTTGGTTTGTGTGGCATCGATCACACCCAGGCCGCCCGCAATCATGATGGGCTTGTGGTAGCCGCGCTGCTCGTTCACGTCGCCCTCTGGCGTAGCGTGCGAGAACGTCTGCTCGTATTCGCGGAAGTAGCCCAACAGGTTGGGCCTGCCAAACTCATTGTTGAAGGCTGCGCCTCCCAGCGGGCCTTCCAGCATGATTTGAAGCGGGCTGGCAATGTGCTCGGGTTTGCCGTAGCTGCGAGAGAAATTAATCGGCGAATTGGTTGCGGTGGGACCCCAATTAATTTTGGAGACGGTAAAGCC
>JANOTE010000531.1:0-1976 GCA_031416195.1 Rhodoferax sp. | reverse complement strand
GCGGCTTCAGCTTCAAGACCGAGGGGCCGCTGGATTTGCGGCTGGACCCGAGCAGCGGGCAGTCCGCCAGCGAGCTGCTGCTGTCGGTCACGCGTGCGCGTTTGCGTGATCTGCTGACCGACAACTCCGACGAGCCCTTCGCGGTCGAACTGGCTGCCGCACTGCAAGGCCAGTACCTCGAAACGACCACCCAACTCGCCACGCTGATCCGCGACACTTTGAACGCCACCTTCAAGCGCAGCCTGCCCCAGGATGAACGCGAGGCAGAGACCAAAAAGGCACTGCAGCGCACGTTTCAAGCGTTGCGGATTGAAGTGAACAACGAGTTTGGCGTGCTGGATCAATTTCTGGCCGCGCTGCCCGGCTGCTTGAAGCCCGGTGGCCGCGTAGTGATCATGAGCTTTCACTCCGGCGAAGACCGCCGCGTAAAAAAGGCGTTTCAATCCGGCGAGCGAAATGGCACGTATGCGCGCGTGGCCCCTGAGTTGATTCGCCCTTCGTTTGAAGAACAGCGGGCGAATCCGAGGTCCAGCTCAACCAAGCTGCGCTGGGCTGTCAAGGCAAAATGATGCCATGCAAACCCTAACCACCTCCCCGCTGCGCCAGATCAAAGACCTGCCCGGCCCGCGTGGCCTTCCGTTTTTAGGCAACGCGCTGCAGGTCAGCGTCTCCAGAATCCACCAGGACATTGAGCAGTGGGTGGGCCAGTACGGCCCGTTGTTCAAAGTGCGACTGCTCAACCGCAAAATGCTGGTCGTTGCCGATCACGAGCTGTTCAGTGCGGTGATGAAAGACCGCCCGCACGGCTATCGGCGCTCGCCCATGTTGGGCATCATCAGCACCGAATTGGGCCTGCCGCAGGGTGTGTTCAGCGCCGAGGGGGACGACTGGCTGCGCCAGCGGCGCATGGTGATGGCCAGCTTTTCACCCAGCCATGTGCGCTCTTATTTCCCGTCGCTGGTCAAAGTCACGCTGCGGCTGCGCGAGCGATGGCAGGCGGCGGCGGCGGCGAAGCAATCCATCAACCTTCAAGCGGATTTGATGCGGTTCACAGTCGATGCGATCTCGGGCCTGGCCTTTGGCAAAGACATCAACACGCTACAGGCCGGGGACGACGTGATCCAGCGTCACCTGGACAAGCTGCTGCCCAACGTCTTCAAGCGCGCCTTCGCGCCGATTCCCATCTGGCGCTTCTACAAACGCCGCATTGACCGCGAGCTGGAGGCCAGCGTGGCGGTCATCAAAACCAAGCTGGAAGAGTTTGTGGCGCAAGCCCGCACGCGCCTGCGTGATGAACCCCTGCAAGCTGAACAACCGCCGCGCAATTTGCTGGAGGCGATGATCATCGCTGCCGACCAGCCCGGCAGCGGCCTGGGCGACAGCCAAGTGGTGGGCAACGTGCTGACCATGCTGCTGGCCGGCGAGGACACCACCGCCAACACACTGGCCTGGATGATTCATCTGCTCAAACTCAATCCGCACACCCTGCAACGCCTGCAAGCTGAAGTGCGCGCACTGGCGCCTGACCCGACACAATTCACCCTCGAACTGATGGACAGCCTGCCCTACCTGGATGCCTGCGCCAGCGAGACCATGCGCCTCAAACCGGTGGCACCCTTCATGCCGCTGATGGCACTGCGCGCTGGGCAAATCGGCGACGTGAGTGTGCAGCGCGGTGACATCATCTGGGGCGTGCTGCGCCATGACAGCGTGAGCGAGCCACTGTTCACCAACCCCCAAGCTTTCATGCCCGAGCGCTGGCTGGCTGATGCCCAAACGCCGCTTAAGCCCGAAGCCAAACGCGCCGCCATGCCGTTTGGAAGCGGCCCGCGCATGTGCCCTGGGCGCTATTTGGCGCTGTTGGAGATGAAGATGGCGATGGCGATGCTGCTCGCCAGTTTTGAGATTGAAGCCGTGGACACGCCAGACGGCAAACCCGCGCGGGAGTTGATGGCCTTCACGATGAACCCCGTAGG
>JANOTE010000530.1:0-2398 GCA_031416195.1 Rhodoferax sp. | reverse complement strand
GGTCTACATTGCGTTCGGCTCGCTGCCTGTCGTGGCGGGTATTTTCTATGGCCTCAAACCCGCCGTGACCGCGCTGGTGCTGCACGCCGCGCACCGCATTGGCAGCCGGGCGCTCAAGAACAACTGGCTGTGGGGCATTGCTGCCGCAGCCTTCATCGCGATCTTTGCGCTGGATGTGCCGTTCCCGCTGATCGTGATCGCCGCCGCGTTGATCGGCTACATCGGTGGCCGCACCTACCCCAATGTGTTCATCACAGGCGGTGGCCACGGCGCTGCAAAAGCCAGTTACGGCGCGGCCTTGATTGACGACGACACACCCACGCCCGCACACGCAAAGTTCTCACGCGCGCATCTGTTCAAAATTTTGCTTATCGGGCTAGTTCTCTGGGGTGCGGCGTTCGCATTGCTGGTCGCCGCTGTGGGGCCGCACGGCGTGCTGACGCAAATGGCCTGGTTCTTCACCAAAGCGGCGCTGCTCACCTTCGGCGGTGCTTATGCGGTGCTGCCCTACGTCTATCAAGGCGCAGTCGAGCAATTCCAGTGGCTCACCGGCGCGCAGATGATTGACGGCCTAGCCTTAGGGGAGACCACGCCCGGCCCGCTGATCATGGTGGTGGCTTTTGTCGGCTTCATCGGCGGCTGGGTCAAGCAGATTTTTGGACCAGAGGCGCTGTTTTGGGGGGGAGCGGTGGCAGCTACGGTGGTGACTTACTTCACTTTCTTGCCGTCATTCATCTTCATCCTGGCAGGCGGCCCGCTGATTGAGACGACGCACGGCAATCTGAAATTCACCGCACCGCTCACCGCCATCACGGCGGCGGTGGTCGGCGTAATCTTGAACCTGGCGCTGTTCTTCGCGTACCACGTGCTGTGGCCCACTGGCTTCAGCGGGCGGTTTGACTACGTCTCTGCGGTCATCACCATCGCCGCTGCCATCGCGCTGTTTCGCTTCAAGGTCGGCGTGATTCCGCTGCTCGCGACCTGCGCGGCGCTCGGGCTTGCGGTGAAGTGGCAATTTTGAAAGACACCCTTGTCTCTACCCGCGTCGTATGGAACCTGGCTGCGGTGGGCGCAGTCAATCCGTCGAAGCTATTTTTTTAACGAGGAAAGCACCATGACGACTGATAACTCAAACGTCAACCATATGCCCGTCAGTGAGCTTGCTGCCTGGCGCGATCAGGGCCGCACTCACCTGCTACTGGACGTGCGGCGCGACATCAAACGCGTGGCCGAGGCAGACGAACTGTCTGGCACCATTTGGCGCAACCCGGCCCAATGGCTGGATTGGAAGGATCACATTGCAACCGGCGCACCGGTGGTGGTGTACTGCGCCTACGGACACGAGCTAAGCCAAGCTCTCGCAGTCTGCCTGCGCGCTTTGGGGCATGATGCCAAACACCTGCAAGGCGGCATTGATGAATGGCGCAAAGCCGGCCTTGCCACGCAGGCGATTGCGGGCGCACCGTCATGAACTGCGCTCAATTCAACGCGGCTGCGCGAGCGTAATTTCAGCAGTCTGGGTGTCACCTCCAGTCCGCATGGCCTTGCCGTGCAGACTGCGCGTCAAGCCAACTGTGAATTTCGTCACATATCCGGGCGATACAGCGTCATCAATCCGATCAAAGCAATCACTACATAGGGTTGCTTGAGATAATCAACTATGAAATTCTTTCAAGCCATCACCCCCACCACGGCGGCACTGCTCGTGGTTTTCGCACTGCTGTGTTCAGCACCGGCAGTTGGAAAAACCGTTGAATCTGGCGATGAATGGCGCTACACCGTCACCCAGGGCGACACACTGATTGCGCTGGTGGAGCGCTTGATGAAACCGTCCACCGACTGGCGCGAGGTGCAGCGGCTCAACCGCCTTCCCAACCCGAAGCGCATGGTGCCCGGCACGGTGGTGCGCATTCCGGTAGCCTGGTTGCGCAGCGATGCGGCTGTGGCTACCGTCAGTCTGGCGCAGGGCGCAGTCTCTGTGCGGCGCGATGCGGCCCGCCTGAGCGCCACGCCCCCGGGCACTGAGCTGATGCCAGGCGACCGCATCGAGACGGGCCCTCAGTCCACCCTGGCGATGACCTTTATTGACGGCTCACGCATGACCATCACACCCGACAGCAAGGTGCTGATTGAGAGCCTGCTGGTGTACGGCAAAACCGGCATCACCGAGACGCGTCTGAAAATTGAGGAAGGTGGCGTTGACTCCCAGGTGAAGCCGATGACCAGCCCCTCATCTAGATATGTGATCACCACGCCGGTATTCAACCTCGGGGTGCGTGGCACCGACTTTCGCGCGCGCTTTGATCCCACGACCCAGTTTGCCTTCAGCGAAGTGCTGGAAGGCCATGTCATCGCTGGTGGCAAGGCAAGCCAAGTGCCCATTGGTGGTGGCTTTGGA
>JANOTE010000529.1:0-2407 GCA_031416195.1 Rhodoferax sp. | reverse complement strand
CAGCGCATCCAGGGCTTCATGATGCCGCTGGAGCCCGGTGAGAAGCAGAAGCATTTCCTGTTGACCTCGGTGCCCATGAGTTGCGGCTTCTGCGTGCCGGGCGGGCCTGAAAGTATGGTTGAAGTCAAGACCAAAACGCCCGTCAAATATTCGCTGGACATCGTGGTGGTGGAGGGCAAGTTTGCTGTGCTCAATAACGACCCGTATGGGCTGTATTACCGCATCACCGATGCAGTCAGCGTTAAGTAATTGTTGAAATAGATGCCGAAATTGATATTAAGTCGGCCAACGCTTACGCTGCGCCCGTTTTGGGTACTGGCGTTCGCTGTAGCGATGCTGCTGGCGCAAGGCCTGGGCTTGCTACACCGGACGACAGGGCCAGTGACGCAGGCGCACGTACACGCCACGCCGGCGCACTCGCATGCAAGCGCCCGCCATCACGCGGATGGGCATCAAGGCGATTTTCTGGGTAAGCTGTTCACCGGGCACGCAAGTGATGCGGACTGCCAGATTTTCGATCAGTTGAGTTTTTCTGGTGCTGCCAGCGCCTTGCTGGCTGTTGGCTTGTCGCTGGCCTTGACCAGCGCTTTGTGTACCCTTCTTCAGGGTCTTTCAAATGCCCGCTGGCATGCGCAGTTTCAGGCGCGCGGCCCCCCGCTTCCTCGTTGAGTTTCAGCTGATTTGGTGTTGCTTGTGGGCGATGTTGCCCACAGGCGATTCCTTCTTTTCTTTTCTCTTCGAGGTTTTCATGAAAATAATATTCACGCGTCATGCCATCGGCATCGCCGTTCTCCATCTCCTGTGTGCAGGCGTAACCGCCCACGCCCAGCCGGTCGCACCCGGGCCCGCCACCGTCACGCTCAAAGAGGTCACCATCACCGGCAATCCGCTGGGTGCGACTGATTTGATTTCACCCGCAGCCGTGTACTCGGGCCAGGGCCTGCTGCTGCGCTCGCAATCGACGTTAGGCGAAACGCTGGATGGCACGCCGGGTGTCAGCAGCACCTACTTTGGCCCCAACGCCAGCCGCCCGGTGATTCGCGGGCTGGATGGTGATCGCATTCGCATCCTGCAAAACAGCGGTTCCAGCCTGGATGCCTCGGGCTTGAGCTTTGACCACGCCGTGCCCAGCGACCCGATCAGCATGGAGCGCATTGAGGTGCTGCGCGGCCCCGGTGCCTTGCTTTACGGTGGCAATGCGGTGGGTGGCGTGGTGAACATCATCGACAACCGCATACCGCGCGAGGCGCTTTTCGACCCGAAAGGCGGCGTGACGGGCAAGCTGGATTTGGGAGCCGGCTCTGGCAACGCCGAGAAGCGCGCGGGCCTATTGCTAGAAACAGGGACGGATCGGTACGCCTTGCATGTTGATGTGTTTGGCAGGCGCACGGAAGATGTGTCGGTGCCGGTTGAGCTGGCCTGCACCAAAGCAAGATTGCCCGCGTTGCAAAACAAGATTTGCAACTCTGCGGCTACGGCTTCGGGCGGCGCGCTGGGTGGCTCGGTGTTTTTCAACCAGGGCTACGTCGGGCTGTCAGTGAGTGATTTCCGTTCAAACTACGGTACGGTGGCGGAAGATGCGGTCACCATCGACATGAAAACCCGCCGATACGCGCTCGAAGGAGAAATCCGGGGCCTGGGTGGCTTCCTGCAAAGCATCAAAGCGCAGACCAGCCGCAGCGAGTATCAGCACACCGAGTTTGAGGGCAGCGTGGCGGGCACCGTGTTCAAGAATAGTGGCAGCGACCTGCGCCTTCAGGCGCGTCACGCCAAGTTTGGCGCGCTGGAGGGCGTGGTGGGCGTGCAATTGGATGAATCGCAATTTTCAGCCGATGGTACTGAGGCATTCGCACCCTATAGCCGCACGCGCCAGTCGGCGTTGTTTGCACATGAGGAGCTGTCAACAAGCTGGGGCAAGCTTAGTTTTGGCGCGCGGGTTGAATCGGTCAACGTGCAGTCGCAGGGCAATCCGCAGTTGGCCCGCTTTGCGCCTGCCAGCCGTAATTTCAACCCCGCGAGCTATGCACTGGGCGCGCTGTGGAACGTCGCACCCGCTTGGCAGGTAACGGGCAACCTGTCGTCCAGCGAACGCGCACCCAAAGACTACGAGCTGTTTGCAGACGGCCCGCACGTCGCTACCAACGCGTATGAAGTGGGCAATGCCAACTTCACCAAAGAGCAGTCCACCAACCTGGACATCGGCTTGAAATGGGCCAGCGGTGCCAACAACTTTGGCCTCAGCGCTTTCGTGAATCAGTTCAACAATTACATTGCGCTGGATGCGACGGGCGTACTGCGTGACCGTGATGGCAATGGCGGCGCGGGCGTGAGCGTGGCGGATTCAGGCAATCGCGACAACACCTCGCTGGAGTCTGGCGGCGTGGCTGGCATCTTGAGTGAGTTCGCC
>JANOTE010000528.1:0-1675 GCA_031416195.1 Rhodoferax sp. | reverse complement strand
CGCTCGGGCCTGGCAAGCGCTCAAGGCTTGCGTTCGCCAGGCTGTGGCCCAGCCTGCGCCCAGCCCCCATGCGAAGAATTGGGTGCCCGAGCTGGCATCGAGCGCGGATGCACTGGCGTTGAAGTAGCTGCCTGCGGTGCGGAAGGTGGTGGCTTCAACGGGACTCTGGCGCAACGTGAGGTCGCTGCGCTCGATGGACAGATCAATTTGAGAGGAACCCGCTGTGTCGATGGCTGGGCTGTAACGGCTGCGCAGGCTGGCCATCGCATCCCAGCGCACGCCTTCGGGCGTGGTACGGTTGACCTGAAGCTGCGCCTCGGTTCTGGCGTAGGGCGCGGGGCGCGCCAGGTAGTTTTCGTCAAGCGGCAACACGATGGTTTGACCTGCTAGGGTGAGCGCCAAACTGTTGAGGTCGGGCGAGCCGAGCAGGTTGCTGTCATGCCCAATCCGCGCGGCCAGTGTGAACCGCGTTTGCCAGGCGTGCGGATCAAGCAGGCCATTGCTGTTGCCGTTGCCGCTGGGGTGGGTGAGCAGGGCCTTCTGGTTTGAAATGAGGGGGCGAAGCGCCGCTGGCAGATCGGGGTCGCTCAGCAAATTGTCAATCATGGCCTTGGCCGAGCTGATGTCGCCGCTGCCAGCCAGCGCAATGGCATAGCTGAGCTGGGCGTCTTTCAAATCTGGCTCCAGCAGGAGCGCGCGCTCCAGGTGATCGGCGGCCTCAAGATAACGAGCCTGACTGTTTAGCAATTGGCCTAACGCGGCGAGAAACTGGGCGTCTTTCTGGCAGTCTGGCAACTGAGCCAACATGCGTTGCAACACCAAGGGCGGCGAATCCGGCTCGGCCACAGCGATGTCTGGCGGTATTTTTTTCCAGGCGCATGCGGGGGTTTCAAGCGCTTGGGCATGAGGGCTGAATGCACCCAAAAATGCAATGGCAACCGCCAGCGCAGATCGCTGCACTGCCGGCGATGGTGTATCGCCCGCAAAATGGTGTGTGCGCGTTTTGCCGGGGCACAGGGGTTTGCCCATTCGGCTGCTCAATATCGGTTGCAAAGCAGAAACTTAAGTAGGCGGGCGAACCAGCGGGTAAGCGTAAATGTGGTGCGGCACTCGCATGCCATCCAGCAAAAATGTGCCCATGGATTGGAGCCCTGCGGCGCCGACCAGCGCAGCCAGACCTTCGCCCACCAAGATGGGATGGGCCAACTCGCCGGTCATTTCGACCAGACGGCTGGCGATGGTGACGGTGCGGCCCATCACCAAATGCGTGCGCCGACTGGCCAGGCCGAACGAGCCGGCCATCGCCGGGCCGGTTTCAGCACCAATGCCCAACGCCAACGGCTCCAGGCCCTGGGGTGCCGGGTCTGGCAGCACGCCTTGCATGGCGGCTTGCAGGTTGATGGCGGCTTGCAAGGCACGGTGCGCGTGGTCGCTGCTGTCAACCTTGTTGGTAGGCTCACCCGGTGCCGGTTCGCCGTTCCAAACGGCAAGGATGGCATCGCCCTGAAAGCTCTCGATCACGCCGCCTTCGCGTTCCACCACACGGGTTGCTGTGGAGAAAAAAGCATGCAATACGGCGGCGGCCTCCTCGGGTGGACGCGCCTCGCAGTAGGCTGAAAAGTTACGGATATCGGCAAACATGACCGAAACCAGATTGGTGCTGGCCTTGATCGCG
>JANOTE010000527.1:0-1829 GCA_031416195.1 Rhodoferax sp. | reverse complement strand
GCGCAGGTCGTACATGCTCGGTGCGGTCAGCCCCAAGTGGCGCTGCTGCTCTACAGACGCGGGCTCTGTGTCGCCCTGCGTCACGATGATGCGGCGCAAGTTGGCACGGTGTTCGCCCGGCACGTCTTGCCAGACCTTTTCGCCCTTGTGATCACCAAACTGCACTTCACGCTCAGCCGAGCCAGGGTTCAAAAAGATGCCCCAGCGGTAGTCACGCATCTTGACGTGGCCAAACTGTGCCCAGCCTTGCGGGTCTACGCTCACGGCGGTGCGCAGATACACCTCGTTGTCGGTCGCGCCGGTGGGGCCGACGTCGTCCCACCAGTTGATGAAGTTGGGCTGCCAGCCTTCCAGAGCGCGCTGCAATGTGCGGTCTTCGTTCAGGTTGACGTTGTTCGGGATTTTTTCGCTGTAATTGATGCCGTTCATTGTGATACTCCGTAAATTTCTAAGTGGTTTTCAAATAGTTTTTAAACTCTGTTCCAGTCAAAAGCGGCTTTGTCGCCTTTGCCGTAGACCTTCAAGGCACCTTTTTCTCCGACCGCATTGGGCCGCTGGAAGATCCAGTTCTGCCAAGCGGTCAATCGGCCAAAAACCCGGGTGAACATGTTCTCGGGGCCGTTGAAGCGCAGGTTGGCTTCCAAGCCCGTGAGCGCATCGGGCGACATAGCTACGCGCTGCTCGATGGCGATGCGAACCTCGTCGTCCCAGTCAATATCGTCCGGATTGCTGGTCACCAGACCCACAGCAAACGCGGCATCGGCCTCCAGCGCCTGCCCGGCCACGGCCCGCACAGCATCCATCGCGGCCTGCTCGTTGTAAAACTGGCGTTGCAGGCGGCTTTGGCCCGTGATCATGGGATACAGCCCAAAGTTGGCATCTGCCACGGTGATCTTGGGGGCGCGTACCGTGTCATCCGGCAGGGCCAGGTGATAGGTGCGGTCGCAGGCCAATGCCAACTCGAGAAAGGTGCCTGCAAAGCACGAGCCCGGCTCAATCAACGCGAACAGGCTGCGCGACGAGACATCCAGCCGACTGAACACGCGGCGCAGCATGCCCGTGGTTTCGCGCACCAGCCAGTGATCTTTGTGGGCCAGCAGTGTGGCATCCATCGCCAGCACGGCAGCGGCATCGCCCTGCGTTTTGACCAGCCAGGTGCCAATCTCCAGCTCATTGGTGCGCATAGACAAAATCGCATCATCAAGCTCACGCGCCAGAACCAGCGGGTACCAACCGGCACCCTGCGCTTCGATTCCAGCAATATCGGTCGGCTGGCTGCCCTCTGGCGCTTTGACAGTCAAGGTCGCCGTGCGTTTGGTGCGATCCATTTCAACCGTGACCTGCGAATAACGCAAGGCATCGGCTTCAATGGTTCGTTGCAGGGAGTCAAGCGCCACGCCCTTGCCGTTCGCAGGGCGGTCACTTTGCGCGGCCAGCTCAAGCGCACGGGCTTGCACTTTTTGCGCAAAAACCTGCGGCTTGGCGATGTCGTCCACCAAGCGCCAGTCTTTCGCTTTTTGGCCCCGCACACCTTCAACGCTTGTGCAAAAAATATCAGCTAAATCGTGGCGCACATGGCGCTTGTCCGTCACCCGGGTCAGGCCGCCGGTGCCGGGCAGCACCCCCAAGAGCGGCACTTCGGGCAGGCTCACGCTGCTGGAACGGTCATCGATCAAGATAATCTCGTCGCAGGCCAAGGCAACTTCGTAGCCACCACCTGCGCATGCACCGTTGACAGCCGCCAAAAACTTCAAGCCGCTGTGCTTTGACGAGTCTTCCAGCCCATTGCGCGTCTCGTTGGTGAACTTGCAGAAATTCACTTTCCAGGC
>JANOTE010000526.1:0-1591 GCA_031416195.1 Rhodoferax sp. | reverse complement strand
GTTAAACGATGTAAAAAATTAACCTGAGAGTTAATTTTAGTCCAGAAAATACAAATTTCGACTAAATTATGACTAATTTATTGCTCTAGCTCCCGAATGCATTGCGTAAATAGCTATATATAAAATAGCATTGTCAAGTCGCCCAAACGCGCGGGTTTGCCGCCGTCAAGTCCCACAACTGTGCCCGCCATGCCGCCCAAACGCCTCTGAGCAACTGCATCGCAGGCTCAACCACAGGTGCGAGCGCGCGCACGACGATCACGCGGTCATTCGGGCTGGTGGCACCCGCCGTGGCGTGCAAAGAGTGCCCCTCAATGACGGCGCGGGCGGCATCCAGCGCCTGCTGCCTGCGGGCTCGGCTCAGCTTCGTGCCGGTGATGAAGAAGATCGAGGCCATGCAGCAGTTGCCGCTCAGGCCGACCGGGCCTTTCATCAAGCGGGTGTCTGCCGCATCGAGCAGGCCGCGCTCCAGCCACACACCCGGCATTTCAATGTGCTGGCGAAAACGGCCTTGCTCAAACGGCAGCTTGGCATGGGGCAGGCCAAAGGCGGTGATGTCCCAGCCGATGAATTCAGTGTCGGGGCCAAGCTCAACCCGCAACTCGTTTTGCGCCAGGCAGCGGTTGTAGCAAATCGACTCCATCGGCAACCATTCCACACGGGATTGGTCATGCAGTCGGATGTGGGTGCGTTGCAGCGCCAGTTCGCCATCCGATTTGTAGAAGCGCGTTGCACCGGGTGTGGTGATCAGGCCATGCGACTGGCCGCTGGCGGTGATATTGATGTTCAAGGCGTCGCCACCGACCAAGCCACCTGGCGGATGCACCAACACGTTGTGGCAAATCGCATCACCTTCGGGGTACAGGCTCTGCAAGATGCGCAGCGGGCCGTCGTGCTGATGCCGAGCTATGGTTTTGTACGGCGTTTTATGGGCGCTGTGGGTGTAGTCGAGTTGGAGGTGGGCGTGCCAGGGCATGGGGTCAGTGTAATTTCGCTTGTGCCGCTCAAATTTATCCTTCAAAGTGTAAAATCAAAAAAATGAAGGATAAAAATAAATAAACTTCCATGAGCTACCAAACCTTGACTGAAGCGCAGTTAAAGCAGCAAATTGACGCAGAACAAGCCTTTGCGGCTTGGCAGGATGCGGCCACCAAGGCCCGCGATTTTGCCGGCGGCATGCACTGGAAAACGGTCGCCGGCAAAGAGTATCTTTACAAGAGCCTGGACCGCAAAGGCAATGCCAAGTCGCTGGGTGTGCGCAGCGGTGCGACCGAAGCGATCGAACGGCATTTCCACACGCAAAAGGCACAGTACAAGGCCCGCATGCAATCCTTGAGTGAAACCTTAACAACCCACAGCAAAATCAATGCAGCACTGCGCCTGGGCTCTGCCCCCGGCGTTGTGGCAGAGCTGTGTACGCGGCTGCACCAAGTGGGCTTGATGGGGCAAAGCTTGATGGTGATTGGCACCAACAGCCTGTTTGCGTATGAGGCGATGGCGGGCGTGCGTTTTGCGCGCGACATACTGGCTACGACCGACATCGACTTGCTGTGGGATCACAAAGCCCGCGTGCGTTTGGCGACGTTCGGCG
>JANOTE010000525.1:0-2189 GCA_031416195.1 Rhodoferax sp. | reverse complement strand
CGGCAGCTTGCTGTCTGTTGCGGCAAACATTGTTCGAAATTTGCCAAAAAAAAAGACAGCCAAGCTGTCTTTCTAGAGAGTTCCGGTAACCTGCCTAAAGCGATCAGGCGGCAGCTTTGGTCGCTGCTTTTTTGGCTTGCGCTGCAGCCCATTTGGTGGAGAACGCGTGCAGGTCGTTGAGCCGCTTGAGCAAGTCGGCACCCATGGTGGTGACGGTGTACCCATCGTCGCCGTGTGTCATCAAGCCCGCTGCGCGCAACTCCTTGATGCGGGTGTTGAGTGTGTTCGGGGTGATCATTCCCACGCTGTCCTGTAGCAGTCTGAAGGTCTGCGGATGCCCATCCTTCAGCGCCCAGAGTACCCGAATGCAATAGCGCGACTCCAGCAGGGACAAAAGCTGGCCGATGGATGCGTTTTCTCTGGATCTCATGAATTGAATCTCCTCAAGGTGGGGTGGATGGCGGGCAAGAGCGGTGGATGGTGCAGCGAATTAGCCTATCCCCGAAACTATAGCGTAGTTTTCAAATCGCTACGAGATTCATAGCTGTGCAGTTCCTGAAAATGGATAAAATAGGTAAAAAACCACACTGGATGCGGCAAATTATTCCGGGATCTTATCCACTTGCGCATCTACTGGTGGACCTTCTTGAGCAGGCAGTGCAGATTTTTAAGCTCTGCGGCTGTCAGACTGTGTAGTGGGCAGTGGGCGCAATTTCGCGCAGATTGGCGATGGTTTTATGGATTAACGCAGTTGTGGGTTTGCCATCGTCAATGTAGAAGCTGCCACCGATGAACTGCGCAGTGTGTACGTCGTTGTTGCCGTCAAAAGTATGGTTCCACGGCAGCTAATCGTCCAGCACGGGTGGGTCGCCGTGCGCGTAAACCGAGGGCATGCTTTGGCGAATTTACTGCTGGTTGGCGCAGATCATGCGTTGGGTGTTGATCACGCCTTGTTTGGGTTGGGTTGATCGGCGGGGCGATTGCCCTATCAAGTACGGCTTAAAACTGCGCCACCAGCCAAGGCAGCCCATGCAGCGCCGCCATGCCCACCCCCACCGTCACCAGCAAGTTTCCCCGCGCAGCAATTGCCGCGACCAGCCCGATGAGTGCAGCTGCATACCGGGGCCACTGGTCTAGCCCGGCGACCTGGCCGCCGACCATCACTACGCCGCTGAAAACGATGGCTGCGAAGATGGCGGGTACCATCAATTTCAACGCGCTATTCAGCCACTTCGGCATGTCACGGTTGGCGAACAAGCCGATGAACGAGTAGCGAATCAGGAAGGTGCCGATGGCCAGGCCGATCACCAGCAACCAACTTTGAATGGCACCGAGTTGCGCGATCATCGCGGCTCCTGAGAGAGCATCTTGGGCGCGACTTTTTCCGCCAGAAGGCCAGCCATCAAACCGACTGCGCAGGCCGCGATCAAGCCCAGCTTGAGCGGCAGCGAGAACAGCAGCACGCTGGCAGCACCACTTACCACGGCGGCAACCGCCATCGGCACCGTGCGGATGAACGTGGCGGCAATGGCGATGAACGACAGCGGGATGGCGAAGTCGAGGTGCCAATTTATTGGGACGACGTTGCCCGCAAAAATCCCAATGGCACAAAACAAAACCCAGCACGTCCAAAACACCGTCGTGGTGCCGGCGTAGTAGGCGATCAGGTGTTTGTCATGCGGGTGCGAGCGCTCCCGCGCCTGTAGGAAGGCGAAAGTGTTGTCCACCAAAAATGCCGCCACCAGCATGCGCTGCGGCGTGCCCAGGTGGCGCACTTTGGCCGCCATGGCGGCGCTGTAAACAGCCAGACGAAGGTTGATGACGCAGCCCGACAGAATCGCCACCCAGATGGCCGCGTTGCTTTGGATGAACTGCAGTAATACCGCTTGCGCCGAGCCTGCATAAACAATCGCGGGCATCGCGAGTGCCGCACCTGTGGTCAATCCCGCGTTGACCGAGGCCACGCCGCACACCAAGCCGAACGGCAGGTAGGAGGGCGCGACGAGGATGGTGTCGCGCACGCCGCTCAGGTAGGCGGCGCGGGTGGCGGGGTGGGTCAAAGCGGTGGGGAAAAACATCCGGGGGATTGTCACAGGTGTCGTCAAGCGGAATTTGTCATGAACTTAAATTACTATTAATTATATAGCACATCATGCACATGATTCGGGAGCTAGTTGCCAATTTAGTCG